>JAZONV010000117.1:0-19151 GCA_045654685.1 Clostridia bacterium
TTGGAAAAACCAGTTGATAATTTCTGTTTTTTGTTGTATAATCTACTTGTATTTTTGGGTATTTGGTCATACTTAAATTATATCACAAAAGCCGCGAAGTTTCCATGCTTCAGCGGCTTTTTGTGTGCAAAAATTTAGAGCCGCCTCACTTATTTAGTGAGACAGCCCCTTCAATGAAGCGTTCCTGACGGAACATTAAGTTGTCTTCGACAATGAAGTCGCTTTGCTAATGAAGCGTTGCTTCGCAACATTTTTTGAACGCTTCGCTTCATAAATCTGATTTGAAGATTTGCTTCATAGTAGCTATGCTACTGCTTCATATTTGCCGATAGGCAAATGCTTCATTTTCATTTCTTGCATGTATAAGATACGGATTTTTATTAAAAGTTCTGCGAAAGCATTGTTTTGTAATAATAAATGTGTTATAATATTTATTGAATTTGTGTTTTGGAGGATTTCCATATGAAATATGATGTAATTATTATAGGAGCAGGTCCGGGTGGAATCTTTGCGGCATACGAGTTGATGCAACAAAAACCCAATTTGAAAGTTGCTGTCTTTGAAGCAGGTCACCCTTTAAGCAAGCGTCATTGTCCGATTGACGGTGACAAGGTCAAGAGTTGTATAGGCTGCAAAAGTTGCTCTATTATGAGCGGTTTTGGCGGTGCAGGAGCATTCTCTGACGGAAAATATAATATTACTAACGACTTTGGAGGCACGCTCTTTGAATATATCGGCAAGCAACACGCTTTGGATTTAATGCATTATGTGGATGATATCAATCTGAAATTCGGCGGTGAAGGAACAAAACTTTACACAACCGCAGGCACTCGCTTTAAGACACTTTGTATTCAAAATAATCTTCATTTACTGGATGCATCTGTTCGTCATCTTGGGACGGATATAAATTATATAGTACTTGAAAATCTTTATGCATACCTGCAGGACAAGGTGGAATTTTTCTTTGATACACCTGCCCGCACAATTAAAGTAATTGATGGTGGTTATGCAGTTGAATGTGCAGATGCCACTTATGAATGCAGAAAGTGCATTGTATCTGTTGGCAGAAGCGGAAGCAAGTGGATGGAAAAAGTATGCAAAGAGTTGGATATTCCTACAATGTCAAATCGTGTTGATATTGGTGTTCGTGTTGAATTACCTGCCGCAGTTTTCGCGCACTTGACAGATGAATTATATGAAAGCAAGATTGTGTACCGCACCGAAAAATATGGTGACAAGGTCAGAACTTTCTGTATGAACCCCAAGGGTGCAGTTGTAAATGAAAATACCAATGGTATAATTACCGTAAACGGACATAGTTATGAAGATCCCGCAAAACAAACAGATAACACAAACTTTGCACTTTTAGTTGCAAAACATTTTTCTGAACCATTCAAAGACTCCAACGGATATGGTGAATCAATTGCCCGATTGAGCAACATGCTCGGCGGTGGTGTTATTGTTCAGCGATTTGGTGATTTGATTCGTGGTAAACGTTCCACTCCCGACCGTATGAATGATGCTTTCATTACTCCAACGCTAAATGCAACACCGGGTGATTTGAGTCTGGTTCTGCCAAAACGTATTTTAGACGGAATTATCGAAATGATTTATGCTCTTGACAAAGTTGCCCCCGGTACGGCTAATGATGACACTCTCCTTTATGGTGTGGAAGTTAAATTCTATAATATGGAAGTTGAAGTAAATGAAAAACTTGAATCCCGTTTTGAGGGATTGTATATTATAGGCGATGGCAGTGGTATAACACATTCGTTGTCTCATGCTTCAGCAAGCGGCGTACATGTTGCAAGAGATATAGTTAAATAATATTAAGTTGTAACACAAACTCCCGTATATTATTTTGAACTTACAAAATACACCGTCACAAAAGTGGCGGTGTTTGTTTTGAAATCAAAAAAATGAACGACTATACATTTATATATGAATAGTCGTTCTGTTTTTTTATGACTTGTAAAATTTTTGAAAAACAAAATGCTTTTATTGTTATACTATTTTGTTCTCAAGATATTCAAGAGATTTTTTCACCATTTCATCTCCGAGTTCTTTATTAGCCTCCTCGGCGCTTTTGGTGAACCAATGATTAATATCGCCGAGTCTGTCAAGCTTTACGGCTTCGGGATAAAGAGACATAAGTATTGAACATTCGTACTTTCCGGCATGATCATATCCCGTATCATTCTGCACTTGTGTGCTCATTGTGGGAATGACCTTTATCCATGAGAAAGGATCATCACCGCCGCCGAGGTTTTCATAGTAGGAAGCATAATTTTCACTGCCCCACCATCCCCTGCCCTGAGTCTTTTCAAGATAGCGCATTGTGGCACGCTTGGCTGCTTTCATATATGAAAGAGTCATAGGCATAAGGCTTTCCTGCTCGAACTGATGATGAATTACCACATATATATTTCTCAGCCCTGCATCTAACATATTCATGAAAATCTGATAGATATAGGCTTCGAAAACATCTTCCTCAATATGAACAGTTCCACTTGTTTCATCGGCAACAGCATAGCTTGAAGGACTGTAGTAGATTGTGGGAGCAATCATGATTTCTTTCTTTTCGGAAAGTTTTTTTATGAGCCCCTCTGCAATGAGTGTATCACATCCGTATGAACAATGGGGTCCGTGATATTCAACTGTTCCGCCACACATTACCACAGGGATTCTTTCTTCTTTTACACGATTAACCTCTCTTGGAAAACTCATATTATATTCCATTTAGAGCACCTCACTCTGCATATGCTAAAGTTGTGTAGAAAGCAAGATTCGACTGAGTATTGTCAAGTCTGCCGTATTGTACAACAATTTCGCAATTTGATGTTAATTTCATTGCATACTGTGTTTCAAAGGGAACAACAAAACCGCACATATCTTCAACGTTATTTGTACGGAAGCATCTTACTCTGCCTGCTTTTACTGTCCATTTGATATCTTCATATGCATCTTTATCTGTAAAGAAAAGTTTTACAGAGATTTCTGCATCAACATCGCTGTCATTTACTATTATAACAGATTCATGCCCTTTTGCAACCCCTTCTCCTTCGTGGGGAAGTTCGCAATCAGGAATAATCCATACTTTTTTTCCGATTTTATTACACATCGAGTTCTATAATTCCTTTCTTGAGATAGTCTGTCATTGAATGACATCCATCTTTTGTAACGGCAATACCTTTTTCCCAACGAACACCAAATCCGTCACCTGAAATGAAGGTATCAACCTGGAATGTCATATTTTCCTGAAGTACATAATCACTTATTGTTTCCATCCAGGGTGCCTCAACTTCAATCATACCTGTTCCGTGACATGGACCATATACGAAATTATCTTTAAATCCGTTGTCCACATACATTTTGTAGAAATCTTTTGCAATATCACTTGCGATGACACCTGCTTTGATGCGGTCTACTGTCCAGTCGTGAGCTTCTTTACAGAATTCAACCACTCTGCGTCTTTCGCCTTCAAGTTTACCCATTACAACAGGAAGGCCTATTGCCGGAGAATATCCGTCTACTTTTGCAGAAAGGTTAAGCTGAACAATGTCACCTTTATTGATGGTTCTGTAACCTGAACGGCTTATTGCATGACTTGTTGATTTTTCGCTGAATACATACATGGGAAGACCTTCATATTCTGCGCCTTCTTCATATATTACTCTCTGTGCAATACCTACCATCTGAAGTTCAGTTACACCGGGTTTTAAATTTCTGATAACTTCATCTGTTGCAATATCTACAATTCTGAAACCTTCCTGAATGCAGGCAAGTTCATTTTTGGATTTAATCTGACGAAGTTCTACCATAATGTCATTACATTTAACGATTTCAGCATCGGGATAACTGTTTTTAAGACCCTCATAGATGGGAAGAGTACATTCAACATAACTGCCAAGACCGATTTTTATATTTTTACCTGTCACACCAATTGCTTTGAACACATCTTCAAATGTGTTTGCTTTAAGTTCGGGATATGAAGGGTCTGCCGATTCTCTGAACTCTCTCAGACAGAAAATTTTGTCGATTTTAGCAACGTCCTGTGCAAAGATTATACATTCAGGTCCTACCATAAGTGCCGCATCACCGTTTGCACTGATCGCAACACCTGCACGTTCAAAAAGTGGCCAGAAGCCGCTGAAATATCTTGCATTAGCATAGTCTGATTCTGTACTGGACACTACCATTACATCAAGACCCTTTGCGGCAACGAGTTTTGCTGCTTTTGCAATTCTTTCCTTATACTCATAATCGGGGATACAAATTCTTGACATAAAAAACATCTCCTTTATTTAAAAATGTCTGTTATCTAAAGTATATATCAATCCTATGATTTTGTATTTAGAAAATATTAAATACTTTTTGTATTATTTTAAATATATTTAATTTTGGATAAACCATTGACAATATTTTAAAAGATGATAAAATAGCCTTAACAACCAACAATAAATATGTATGTCAGGGTTGTTTTCAAGAGGTGAAAATTTTGGAATACAAACTCAAAAAATTTTCATATGCAATAACTGTCAGCAGAATTGCAAATCTGCACTATTTTGAATTCACAAACCGGTTTCACACCGAAGAAGGAAATCACTCTTTTCGTGAAATGCTGTATGTGGACAGCGGTTTTATAACTGTTGATGCAGACACATACCATGGAGCTTTGAAAGAAAATCAGATGATAATTCACAGAAGCAATGAAACCCATAGTCTTTCATGTCCCGAGAACGAAGCATCAAATGTTATCATAATCGGATTTGAATGTGACAATCCCGAGTTGGACTCTTTCTCGGAATTTCCCACAGAATTGAACGAGGTTCAGAAAAAACTTCTCACCGAAATCGTAAAAGAAGGCAGAAATGTTTTTGAACCGCCATATGATATACCAAGTCAAAAAGATATGAAAAAGAAAAAAGAATATCCCTTCGGTGCAGACCAACTGATAAAAATAAAACTTGAAAATCTTTTTATTGAGCTTGTAAGAAGTAAAACAAATGTCTCATCAAGTGAAATAAATGATATTTCAGGCGATAAGATTCACGAGATATCAAGATATTTAAACGAAAATTTTAAAGAAAAGATCAAGCTTTCCGAGCTTTGTTTTCTGTTTGGAACAAACTCCACAACTTTATGCAACAAATTTAAAGATTCTTTTGGCGATACTGTTATTTCTTATGTCAATAAACTCAAAATCAAAGAATCTAAAAAACTTATGAGAAGCGGAAGATACAATCTTACGGAAATTTCTTCAATGGTTGGGTTTTCTTCTGTTCATTACTTTAGCAGAATTTTCAAACAATACGAAAAAATTTCTCCGGCAAGTTACATAAAAACAATTAAATCAAGATTAATGGTGTAAATCCATATATAAAAGTCCATGGGAATTTTTGATTCTCATGGACTTTTAATTTTAATGTTATTCTTCTAATGCCTTTATGAGTTTTCCGAGGAGCGGTTCAAATTTTGAACCATACCAATGGTTTTCCTCCTCAACAGTTGCTTTGATACATTCGAAAGTATAATCTGCGGCAATTTTTGCAGCATCATATGCACTTTTTTCCCTCAAAAGCGAGCCAACAAATGCCGATGCATATATATCTCCGGTACCATGACATATTTTTGGCAAAAGAGTATGCTTATAATATTCATTTATGCCGTCTTGGGAAACGAGAACTCCTGTTGATTCTTTGTCATATGAAACCCCTGTAAAAACTATGTTTTTACAACCGAGACCATACAGTTTTTCAACAATTTTCATTATGTATTCTTGGTCATATTCAAGTGTATATGGTGTATCTGTAAGAAGACAGGCTTCTGTAAGATTAGGCAAGATAAAATCCGCATCTTTGCAAAGAGTTTTCATTGCTTCAACAAAGTCTTTATCAAATCCTGCATAGAGTTTTCCGTTGTCTGCCATTGCAGGGTCAACAATTGTAAGAGCATTTTCTTTTCTCACTGATGAAAATATATCTTTTACATATTCAATCTGTTTTGTGCTTCCAAGATATCCCGTGTATACAGCATCAAACTTTATGCCCTCTTTTTCCCAATGCTGTCTTATTTTCGGCATATCTTCAGTAAGATCTGTGAATGTATATCCCTTAAATCCTGCCGTATGTGTTGACAAAACAGCAGATGGAATAACAGAAGTTTCAATACCGCAGGCTGAAATTATGGGTAGCGCAACCGTCAGCGAGCACTGCCCCACACATGAAATATCCTGAATTGTAAGCAATCTTTTATATACCATTGTAAAATGCTCCTTTACAAAACTGACTTATTGTATTATAATTTATATTTGATAATAAATAAATAATCAAAATAGGAGATTTTTATATAATCAGATGAAAAAATATTTCGAAGTATACAAGACCCTAAAAAACAAAATCATATCAGGTGAATATCCTTGCGATTATAAACTTCCGTCAAAAAGAACTTTGGCGGATATTTCCGGATGCAGCGTTATAACCATAGAAAAAGCCTATGGCATGCTCCTTGATGAAGGATATATAATATCAAGAGAAAGAAGCGGATATTTTGTATGCAAAATTGACGGCTTATTTGAAAACAAAGGTATGACTCCTCATGAAAAATTAAGATATGTCAAAGATGAGCTTCCTGCAACAGGTTCCGATTTTGAATACTCTCTATGGTTTAAGACAACCAGAAAGGTTATTTCGGAATATGGAGAAAAACTGTTTGTAAAATCACCAAACAAAGGTTGTGCAATTCTCAGAAATGCAATTGCCGATTATCTCTTGAGATACAGAGGAATGAGAGCAGAGCCTGAAAGGATCATCATAGGTTCGGGTGCTGAACAATTATATCAGAATGTTGTTCAGATTCTTGGAAGAGACAGAATTTACGGAATTGAAAATCCATGCTACGAACAGATTGAAGCTGTATATAACGCTGAAGGGGCGAAAGTCGTTAAACTCCAAATGGGCAAAGAAGGCATTGAAGATAAAAAAATACATGATGCAGATGTTTTGCATGTCACTCCATTCCACAGTTATCCCACAGGGGTTACAACTTCCATATCAAAAAGATATGAATACCTTAAGTGGGCGACCAAGGGAAAATATATCATTGAAGATGATTTTGATTCAGAATTTTTCATGCCCGGTCAGCCAATTGAATCTCTTTATTCTCTCGATTCTCATTCAACTGTTATATACATCAACACATTTTCAAAAAGCATATCCCCTGCGATGCGTATGGGGTATATGATTCTTCCACAAGAACTGATACAAGAATACGAATTGAAGCTTGGTAACTTTTCATGTACAGTTCCGGTTATGGAACAATATATACTTGCAGAATTCATCAAAAGCGGCAACTTCGAAAGACACCTTAACAAAGTGAGAAGGAAAATGAAACAAAATTAAATGTTAAAGGCGTATCCCGATATGTTTTGATTATCGGAATACGCCTTATTATTTTAAAATTCAAAACACATTGAACCTTTTATTGGTTTTACAACTATTGCACCATTAGTATAATTATTTGGTTCATAATATTCTTTTTGCAAAAATTCAAGCACATCATTTTCAGAATCTTTTCTGCACAAAATCATTATGCATCCGCCAAGCCCTGCACCTGATATTTGAGCCCCAAGCACTCCCTTCTCGCGAAGGACTTTGTCGATAAGCACGTCAATTTCAGTAACAGAGCAAGCATATCCGCCGCCTTGCTTGTAAAGAAGTGAATCAGAATCGCCGTTTTTGCTTTGTTCTGTCAAAAGAGCCAGTTTATCATCAGTCAAAAGATAGTCATAGTCTACTACGCCATCATCTGTAAGAGATGATACTCTGTCACCGTTGTGACTGATATTCATAACTTCTGCAAAATCTTCTATATGACCTTCGGACAAGAGAACCGAAGATTTTCTGCTTCTCTCACATTCGGTTATGCCGTAGAATAGTGCTGATCTCAAGTTATATTTCTCAGGAGATTTGTGGGATGAAATTATCCTTTTCACTTTGTCGTGATATTGTGAAGGAATTTCAGAAAAAAGTTCTTCAGGTTTAATGAAAAGCGGGATATCCGAAAGCATCTGATATATTTCATATTCACTAACCCCCAACCTTTGAGGATTTATGTCACGAAGATGATGGATTTTGTCTTTGAATTCGGGATGGTTTCTTAAAAAAAGCATAACTCCAAACTCATATGATGCCACCATCTGATTGAATTTATCTTTTGCTCCCTCACTCTTTTTGGCTTCTATAAACGAATTTGCAACAATAACTGAATATTCATCGGGAATAACTACCGACTTCAATGGTTTTATGGGTTCAAATTCTATGGGAGTAATTGAACCGAGTTCGCCGCATTTTATGGCTCCGTGATCCCCTGCTCCGCCTCTTGAACCTACATACCATTCACTCTGTCAGCATAATGATATAAACCGGGTTTTTTCTATTTCAAACTCATTCATTGAACATACAAGTTCCGAAGTTGCTACAACAATACTTGATGAGGATGAAACCCCGCCTGCCACAGGAACAGTACCCAAACACATTATGTTCATACCGCATAATGATTTTGAAAACTCAAAACCAAATTTGAGACATGCTCCTTTTACATAGTTACTCCAATGACCCTTATTGGAATTTACTCTTTCTTTGATACATGAATCATCAATATAGTCAATCCACGTGTCGGCTTCAGACTGTCTCATTTCATCGCCGACAGAAAACTCATAATCAGAGAATTTTGAATCAACATTTGAAATGGAAACAATATCGTCATTCCTTTTTGATGCAACCATAATTGTTTCTTTATGTATGGCTATGGGATTTATATTGCCTCCCCTGTGTTCAACATGTCTGCCCATAAGATTTACTCTGCCGGGAGCACGAGAAATTATTACGTCATTATCTCCATATCTTTTTATAAATTCAGAAAGTACAGTTATGTATTCGTTTGTTTTTACGCTTATAAGCTCATCATCTGTTCCATAAATTATACGCAATTGGTTCATAAGCTCCGCATTATTGTTTTTAAAACTCTCAATTATTTCTGAGGCTTTTTTAAATTTTATCATCAGCGGTTTTCCTCCGAAAAGAATTTATTTATTGCTTCAAGCTCCTCGATTGTATTAAATGTATGTATGTCACTTCTTTCGCTTATCTTTACACATGACACCCTTCCACTTTGGGCGATTTTCTCTATGGTATCCGTAAAATATATTTCATTTTGTGCATTGTCGGAGCCAAGAGAAAAGATAGAACCGTTTATGGCATCTCTTTTATGAAGATATGTGGCACAGTTAACCAAACCCGACGACAATATTTCCTCTGAAGAAAATTTATGTCCTCCTATATCCAAATAACAATCATCACACGGGTTTTTAATTTGAGATAATCGAGATTCGATTTTTGCCTTTTGCTTATCAGTAAGATTCAATTCTTCATACATTTCCAAAGCACTTCTACCGCTTTTTATCCCCTCTCTTACCATCAAAAGAAGAAGATCAACGTGTTCAACAATTCCATATATTTTCCCATTATGAACAGCAATTCTTCCACCTGTAGGATTATATTCAAGAGGTTGTGTGATTAAAGATACGTCACTATCATTTTTATAAAAATCATCTATGAGATTTTGAAAAACTGACGAATCTATGAGTTTGTCTCCCATGACAGTCAGTATGGGACCGTCAATCCCCATCGAATTGAGAACATTCAAAGCACACATTGCAGCATTTCCGGTTCCTTTTTGTTCTTTCTGATATGCAAAGGTAACTCCGTCTATATCTGATAAAACATTCATTACACTTTCTGCTTTACTGCCTACAACAGCAATAAATTTTTCAACGCCACATTTTTTCAGGTTTTCCACAACTCTTACAACTGCAGGTTTTCCCAATATTTCAAAACACACTTTGTTTTTGGTTTCACAGTTCATCCTCGTGCCCTTTCCGGCACAAAGAATTATACAGTTAATATCATTTTTCATCTGTTTTCACTCCCTGTATCATTTGCCGATTTTTTGCAAAATATAATTTCTTGCATTATCTTCATATACATTATCCGTTGAAATGTCTTTATCTGTAAAATCAGATGCAGTTTTTATGATATAATCAGTCAAATCGGGATTGAGCGGCAGAAGTGGTCCGTGAATATATGTTCCGATAAGGTTTTTGTATACTACCCCTTCAGTCTTTGTATCCGCAAATGTTCCACTTCCTGAAATTACGGTTCCGAGAGGTTCATATTCCGAGCCGGATGAAAAACCGCCATGATTTTCAAAACCCACAATCTTTCCTTTAGTCCGGGATGATTCAAGTACAATTTCCCCTATCATTCTGTTTTTGCTGCTTTCAAAATTTATGTTTAAAACGCCGAGACCGTCATATTTCTTCCCGTCTGCGTAAAAACTTTTTCCGAGAATTTCAAATCCGGAACATACAGCCAGAACACAGCCTCCATCTTCAACATACTTTTTGATTTTTTCACAATCGTCATTAAGACCATTGAGTGCCGCTATCTGATCTTTTTCGGAACCTCCGCCGATATAGATAATATCTGTATTTTCAAAGTCTATTTTTTCACCGGGGGAATAATCCTTCACGCATGAAGATATTCCCATTTTGCTCATACGGTAACAGAGAGCAGAAATGTTCCCTTTGTCTCCATACATATTAAGGATACTCGGATATATATTGGCAATGTTTATAGTCATTTTTTCTGCTCCTCCTCAGCTTGCCCCGACAAATTTTTGAGGCTTGTCTGAACATCAAATAATACTGTGTAATTTACAAGCATATAACACGTATCTTCACCTTTTAAAATCATATTCGAAAGGCTGTCTTTGTCTGTTTCACAAACTGTGAAGTTTTCAATTCCGGCATATTTGAATCTTACTGCCAGGTCATATTTCCTTGTTCCGGAAAGATATATTTTTTCTACAGTTTCAGATTTTAATGCTTCAAAATCAATATCCCACAGCCATGATACATCTCTTCCGTCGGATGGCATATCATTTACGGCAATGAGCACATCTTTCTTTTTCAAATCTGACATAACAGTTGAAATCGCCTGATTGAAGCCTGCAGGGTTTTTGGCAAGATTTAAGACAACTTGTTTGCCACCGATATCAAATGATTCCATTCTGCCTATCTGGGGTTTATATTCGTCAAACACTTTCTCTATGCCGTTTGTTGATTCACCTGATTCAGAAAATGCACAGACAGAAGCAAGAATGTTGTATATGTTATAGAATCCACGATAATTGAGTGAGAGAGAGACTTGTTTTTTTCCTTCAATATCAAACTTAAGACCATTTTCAAGACTTACATTTTTTGCATTGTAATCAAGTTCCGGTCTTTTGAACCCACAGTTTTGACAAAAATAATCACCAAGTTGACTATAGTGATTATAGTTGTAGGAAAGTTCATTTCCGCATTCAAGACAAAATCTTCCCTCTTTTGAATCAGACTGCAAAAGATTGCAATCTTCACCAACGCCATAGAAAATACACTTTCTGCCAATTGAAAGCCTTGACGATACAGGGTCATCTCCGTTTATTACCAAAAGTGTATCCTTGGTCTTGGAAAGCGCTTCATCCAAAAGTGCAAGTGTCATCTCTATTTCTCCATAACGGTCAAGCTGGTCTCTGAAAAGATTGGTTATTACTACCATATCAGGATTTACGTGAGGAACAACTCTTCTCAGGCTTGCTTCGTCACATTCTATTGTCGCACAATCTGCTTTAAGATTTGCAAAGACAGATGCACTGTCAATAAATGCACAGGCAACACCGGGGAGCATGTTCGCACCTACATTATTGCAAACAACTCTTTTGCCTTTGGACTTAAAGAGAGAATATATGAGGTTATTTGTTGTTGTCTTACCGTTTGTTCCGCATACCATAATTACAGGACCTTTAAGCTGCGATGACAAATCCTTCAATATGGTCGGCGATATTTTCATTGCAATGCTTCCGGGGCCTGACGAGCCTTTTTTTCCAAGAATTTTGCTTACAAAAATCAATAGCTTACATACGATTACTGCTATTATGTTTCTGATTCTTTTCATATTTATCATTCCTTTTCATAAGGTGCACACATTTCCAAAATACAATTTATATTTATTATATACCAAACCCGAATTTATTTCAATGATTTTTTATATTTATTGTTAAATCGGTTATAAAATTCTTTCATTTAAAATATTATTAATTATCGAGCATTAAGGGGTGATTAAGATAGACCTGATTATAAATTCCGAAAATGTTTTTTCGAGATTTTTTACGGATGAAAAATCAAATTTTGTTATGTCATCCTCTGAAAAACAAAATATTCTTATTTCAGGAAATGCCGGATATGAATTTGACGGAATATGTGATGAGGAGGGTAATTTTCACTTTCTTCTTCAGGATAACGAAGGCAATCTCCTGTATATAAGATATGATAAGAAAGTTTGGAAGAAATATAATCTTCTCTCATCCAAAGAAAAAAAGGCGAGTATTTCAAAAATTATCCTGACATCTCACAAAAACATGTTGTGTGCTTTCTATATCATAGAACATAATGGCAGGAACATGCTCATAAAGCATGTTTTCAACAAAGATAATCTGACTATTACTCCATCTGTCATAGGACTTCTTGATTTCAGAAAAGATTATTGTGTGTGTACACATCCTGACAGCACAACTCATATCTATTACAGAAACGAAAAAGGAAAAAGATGCGAATGTGTTTTAGATAATAATTTTTCCCGTGTATCTGATGTTGAATCCGACTCAAATGACAATATATATGTGATGAAAGTTGTGTGCAACCAAACGTCTACTGTCACAGTTTCAATTTGTGCAAGGAAAAATTATACGGCACTCATTTTCAAATCAGGCAACAGCGAAAAAATTATTACTTTCGGCATTTCCAAAAACGCCCATCTTTCTGTATATGCATACAAAGAAAGAATCAGCATTTTTTGGGATGAAGGTAATATGATTATGCACTCTGAAAGCAAAAATCACGGAAAGGACTTTTCAAAGCCAAGTTTATATACATCTGACGGCAATTTTAAAAAACTAAGAAACAAAGGTTTGATGGTTGGAACATATCAAAGCGAATATATATGTACAACGAATCATATAAGTCATTTTTCAAAACCTGCTCAAAAATGCATAAGTAATAATATTGATAAAGGAGTGACCCAACAAGTGAACAGCAGTAATAATATATACAAAGATTTTGATTCTTCCGAATTTTTGAGAAAGCTTTCGCAAATTGAAAAAGAAACAGAAAAAATCGGAATCGGCATTGATAAAATATGCATATTCCTCGACAAACTTGTGCAATTTAAAAAGGATAGCGAAAATCCTTTACACAGTTTTGCTACACCGGAAAGAATAGGCGACAAAGACAACATCGGAGACAGAAATGAGGATAATATAAAACTTTTTGAAAATATGTCGATTGAAGATGCAATAGAAAACAAAGACAGAATCAGTACTTTTCAGGTAAAGGAGCCGGAAGATGAACACACAGTATGATGTAGGTCTGTTATATCCATACATACGGATAATTAATGCAACCACAAACTATGAACCAATGGTATATAAATTCAACACTATTGTTGTTTCAAAATCTGTTCCCGGTCATATGTCTGAATATATGAAATGCCAAAGGGGACCCACGACTTTTAAAGTGATGGAACACAACTGTGAATTTGCAGATGCATCAATGGGCATAAACATAGAAGTTGGAAAGGTGTATGACATTTGTATTTTGGGTGAGAAAGGAAACATCTCACTTTTTGTAATTGAAGATAATATGTCAAAGAAAAATCTTTCCTACGGACATTTAAGAATTTGTAATTTATTAAAAAAAGACCACAACCCCTCTTTTTTTGCAAATGGCAAATGCTTTGCATCTGACTTTTCATATCTTGATGTCTCCCCATATCTTGAATTTTCTCCGGACGAATATGAATTTTCAATGGGAAATATTGATTCTTCCGACAAAGTAGCCCTCGGAACATTTAAGATGAAACCGGGTAAATATAATTCCATTTTTATAATTCCTTCCGACCAAAGCAGCAATTCTGCAGGTTGTATATTTACAGTTGATGCAGGAAGCAGTTCGGGATTTTATCTGTAACATTAAAAGAGGATGTAAAAAATTCATTTGAATTTTTTTACATCCTCTTTTTTACTGTATAGGAATTTGCGCAGTATTTTGCTTTCGAGATGAGATGTATATCAAATTATGCTCGCGACTTGGGTGCAGGCTCAGCCTGCTTTTTTAATAATATTTTATGGGTGCGATATTTTCGCTTGAAATCAAAAATTCAATGTGAGGATACTTATTTTTCAAAGTCTTTTCAAGAAGTTCGCACACTATGTGTTCTGTTTCATAATGACCTGCATCAATAACTGCCATGTCACTTTCATATGCATCTCTGAAAGGGTTATATTTTACATCTCCCGTTATGAAAAGATCTGCACCAAGAGAAATACATTCATCCAGAAGATCTGCTCCACCACCGCAATTTACTGCAATTTTTTTAATTGTTTTGTTTTCATCACCTGTATATCGAAGCCCTTTTGCGTCTAAAACCTTTTTGCTTTTTTCTAAAAATTGCAAAAGAGACATATCATCATCAAGCTCCCCTATTCTTCCAAACCCATGTTCGCCATTTCCATCCGTTGAAACAACTTCTATAACTTTTGTGTTTTTGATTCCGAGTTTATCACATAGAAAATCATTTAGTCCGCCTTGGGCACAGTCAAGATTTGTGTGGGCACTTATGAGAGTGATATCTCCTGCAATAAGTTCTCTGACAGTTCGCTCTCCGGGTGTTTTTCCGGTTAGTCTTTTTATGGGATAAAACATCAGCGGATGGTGTGATATGATAAGGTCTGCATTTTTTGCTTTGGCCTCTGCCACAACCTTTTCGTCAACATCAAGAGTTATAAGAACTTTCTTTATCTCTTTTTCTTCTCTGCCCAAAATCAAGCCCACATTATCCCGATCAAAAGCCAACATTTCAGGGTATTTACTATTGATATAGTCTCTGATATCAGATGCAATGATCATTTGTCCAGCTCCTTTTTTGCCAAATAATATATTTCAAGTTCTTTTTCATATTTTTTCATCTCAATATGGTCGGGACTATCCGATTTATTCATTCCGTCAACTATTTTTTTGCATACACGGATTTTATAATCAAGATAGGGTTCGATTGTTTCAGGACTGTTTTTAAAAAGATTTTTCCCGATATATATATCAAAATCCGATGGTGCGAATTCTGATTTTTTCACTTTAAAAATATTGTAAAACTTATTCTCTTCACGGACAACATATTCATCTTCTATGTTAAATCCTGATGAATAAAGATATGTCCGAAGTTCCATGGGGGCAATCATGGGTTGAAGAATTAAGATTGTGTCATTGTCAATGACGCCCTTCCCTTTTTCTATAATCTCTTTTATCAAAAGTCCACCCATGCCTGCAATAACAATTACATCAGCCTCACCCAAGGACAAATTCAAAAGACCATCAGACAGTCTTGTTTTGATTTGGTCTTCAAAGCCATATTTTTTTATGCTTGATGATGCACGACTCAAAGGACCGTCATTCACATCCATTGCAAGAGCAGATTTTATTATTCCTTTTTCCACACAATATACCGGTATGTACGCATGGTCAGTTCCGACATCTGCAAGAGATGAACCGTTTGGAATTAAAGATGTAATTTTTTCAAGTCTTGGACTAAGTTCCATATTATCCTCCGTGATTGTCTGATTTATTCAACACATAAATTATGACATTATACCGTCATTTTGTCAAGTTATAATTGTGTAAAAAACACCTCTCATAACGCAAGCGATTATACGTTTTGAGAGGTGTTCATTTTTTAGTTGATAAATTCTCCGTCTATAATTGTTTTTACAGGTTCAAGTTCCGGAGTTAAAATGTTTATGTCAGCAATCTTTCCAACCTCAAGAGAGCCGATTTTGTCAGCCATTCCAATTACTCCTGCAGGTGTGAGTGATGCCATTTTAACCGCATCGACAAGCGGAATGTCACATGCTTCCATAACATTTTTCACCATCTGTCTGACCGGCTGTATACTTCCGGCAAAACGGGTTCCGTCTGTGAGTCTTGCAACTCCGTTTGAAACAATGAATTTTGTTGCATCTTCATCACCCAATGTTCCAAGTGTGTACACTCTTCCATCTCGCGGCATACCGCCTGCTCTCAGGCAATCAGATACAAGAGAAAGTTTGTCTGCGCCTTTGCATTTATAAGCAAGATGAACAAGTTCGGGCGGAAGATGATGAGTGTCTGCAAGAAGTTCAAGAGTGAGCCTTGAATCGACCAAACCGATTTCCATGAGTCCTGCACTTCTTTTGCCGTCTTCTACCCTTGCAGTTGACATTGCACAATACCAATGAGTAAGATTTGTTGCCCCTGCATCTATTACGGGATATGCAGTTTCACTTTTTCCGTCGTCGTGACCAAGTGATACTTTGATGCCCGCACCAACAAGATCTTTCGTCATTTTTTCAGCGCCATCAAGTTCTGTTGATATTGTAACATTTTTAATTATATCACTGTTGTTCAATATGAAAGAATAGTCATCTTTTGAAGGAACTTTAAGAAATTCCTCTTTCTGTGCCCCTTTGTTTTTATATGAAATATAAGGGCCTTCTATGTGAACACCAAGGATTTTGGTTTTTCCTTTTGCATCCTCTGATTTCATATGTTTTCTTACTCTTTCAATCATTGACTCAATCTGTGAAACAGGAGCTGTTACGGTTGAAGCAAGAAGCGATGTTGTGCCGTTTCCGGTGTGAAAATCAAGAACGGTGTTTATGGCATTATCATCATCATCCATAAAATCACTACCAAAACCGCCGTGAGTGTGTATATCTACAAACCCGGGAGATACATACATGCCTGTTGCATCATAGGTATCATCACCTTTTAAATCCTTCCCTATTTCAGCAATTATGCCATTTTCTATGCGAATGTCGGTGTTTTTTAACACTTCATCCTTTGTGATTATATGTCCATTTTTGATTATCATATTTTTCTCCTCAAAAATTGAGTTCGGAAAGAAGATTTTCAAAATATGCTTTTGCTTTTAATATATCTTCTGTCTGCTTATCTCCTGTTATTTCTCTTTCAATTGTAATAAAACGATTATATCCCAGTTCTTTTAACTTCTTAAAAACATTGTAGAAATCAACCATACCCTCGCCAACGGGGGTTTCTGCACCAAGAACTCTCGGATCTGTCGGAACAACACCATCTTTCCCATGGAAGTTACGAACATATTTACCTATTGTGTGAAGTGCATCAACAGGGTTTGCATAACCATACATAAGCATGTTTGCAGGATCAAGATTCACAAAAATATTGTCTTTGCCAAGGTCAGTTATGAGTCTCAACAATGCAACTGCAGCCTCGCCGCCTGTTTCAAGAAGAACATTCATATCCATTTTCTTACAATGATCACAAATCATTGCAACAGCTGTTAAAAGAGTTGAATATTCGGGGGCAAAGGGATTATTGGGAATGAATCCTGCATGGATTACGATATCTGTTATTCCTGCCTCATGAGCAAATTCTGCCGCAGATTTTATGTATTCGAGACGGCTTTTTCTGTATGCTTCAATATTGAGACCTGCCGTGTTAAATCCATGGTAGTTATCCCATATGGTATCTTCATCATGATATCCGCAGAACTGTGCAGATATCTCGATTGAATTTTTTTCTGCGGCAGACTTTATTGCTTTTGCCGCATCAGTTGTATATTTTTCAGGTTTATACACAAGCTGACAAGAAGTGAATCCCAAATCTTTGAGCTTTGCAAAGCTCTCGTCAGCTTTTTCTATATCTGTTACCCTGAGAAGTGTTCCTATTTTCAAAACTCTCACCTCATTAAATTTTTATTGTCTGATTTGTTCTTGCAGATTCAAATGCTGCCATCATAACTTTCATTGATCTTCTCACCTGATCATGAGTTACAATCTGTGTTGCTTCACCATTAATTGTTGCCACCACATTTTCATAGAAATCTTCCCAACGTGGTTCCTTTGATGGTTTAGGAAGAGGAAGCTCTTCAATTTCCTGCTTGGGTCTTGGCCACATTGTCTTGGAAAGACCATTTGGAGTGTATACACATCCCTGTTCCCAGTCTACTTCTTTGATATTTGCTTTAATTATTTTTCCATTGTCTGTGAACCATTCATGTATGGTTGCAGTACCATCATCGCCGGAAAGATGCCATCTGGGTTCCGGTATGTAGCACCAAAGGTCTGCTATAACCTGTGCCCTTACTCCATTTTTAAAACTGATGTTAACACGACATACGTCATCAACTTTGGGAAAACGTACACTTTGAAGCTGTGCAGACACATATTCGGGTTCGGAGTCTATGAGAGTGAGAACCTGATCAATCATGTGTATGCCCCAATCATACAGCGTACCGCCGCCTGCCTCATATGTACTTCTCCATCTTCCTGAACTACCGCGGTTAGAATAGAGACGTGAATCAAGGAAAAAGAGTTTTCCTAAAGTCTGCTGATCGATTATTTCCTTCATAATCAGATAGTCAACGTCAAAACGTCTGTTCTGATGGACTGTGTAGAGTTTTCCGGTTTCTTCGCTTACCTTTATAACTTCTTCAAGTTCCTCACAGTTAAGACATGCAGGTTTTTCACAAACAACGTTTTTGCCTGCTTTCATTGCCATTATGGAATAGTCCTTATGGAAGTTGTTGGGTGTTGCAATTATGACAAGTTCAATATCGGTTTTAAGAAGTTCTTCTGCAGATTCATACGCTTTTACTCCGGCTTCTTCCGCAAGTTACCCGGCAGGTTCACGACAAGATCGGCGAGGCCTTGCAAAAATATGAAAAGACTGCGCCCTTGGGCGGCGGTATTATCAATAAGTCCGAATCGGAAATCGGCGCTGCGCTGGACGGTCTGGAATTGTTGGTGACGGAAACCCCCGATCAGCGGCTGCCTTTGTGCCAGGATATTGTGGATGCTCTGCGGGAGTCTACCGTAGACGATCAGAATGTTTTGTACTGCGCTGTGGCGGCGATCTCTGTTGACTTGAATCTGACTTCTCCGGAAAAAGCCACCTATGCCCAGGATGTTTCCGAGGCGAT
>JAZONV010000118.1:0-3177 GCA_045654685.1 Clostridia bacterium
TTTTCATTTTTAAATCCTCCGACTGTGTTATATATTTGACTGGCAGGTCAATTCAATTATATCACAGTCGGAGGATTTATCACTCATCGGTTAACCTCTATTGAACCACGCGACTATCGCGTGGTTTTCATTATACAAAAAAGAGGGCGTTGCCTCAATACAGTGAAAAATCACTTATTGAGACACGCCCTTTTTTATTTGAAATATTATCTATCAACCAATTTTAGGAAGGCTTGCAGCTGCAACAGACTGACCTACTCTTCTTGCCTTTTCATCAGGAATATGGAGTTTGATTTTTGAATAAAGTTCGGGGAACTCTGTTTCAAGAACTTCATTTGCTTTTGCAAGAAGTATTGTGCCGCCTTTGCCACTTGTTACTCTACCCATTATAAGAACATGTTTGATATCATAGAACATTGAATAGTATGCAATTGTATAACCAAAATATGTTCCAATTGTGTCATAAATATCTGCTGCTCTCGGATCATCATTTTCCATAAGGCCCTGAACAACTTTAAGTTTTTCTGCAGGAGAAAGACTTTCTTCAAGTTCGATTCCTGCTTTGGGTGCAAGTTTGATTACAGCATCCTGGGAGAAATATTTAACACCACAACCATAATCTCCGCTCCATTCGTCTACCATTGCACCTTTATTAAAGTCAACGGGAACAAACGCAAGTTCATTGAGCCAACCTGTGATATTACCATCTTTATCAACATATCCTGCAGCTTCACTTGTACCCATAGCAACACCAAGCACATTATTGTCCTCAAGGCTCATAGCTCCTGCTAATGCTGTAACATCACCATCATTTGCAACTTCTACCGGAACATCACCGATTTCTTTTGCAACATCAAGATACATATTTTTAACATGCTTTTCAAAATCCTCATCTGAAACTTTGAGGAAAAGTGATGCAACCATAATTTTGTTATCAATGTAAACACCTGCTGATGAAACACCAATCGCATCAACTCTTGGCATATGAGATGCTGCTGTTTTCATTGCATTGAGAATACCCTCATAATGGTATTTGGGATCACTCTGAAGTTTGGGGAACCATACAACTTCTTCTGAATATACAGTTTCGCCATCTACAACTGCAGAAACTTTTCTGTCACTTCCACCTGCATCAAATCCGATACGGCAACCATCAAGATGACGACCTACAGGTGATGAAACATCATTTTCCTTTGGAGCGTCTTTTACGTCATCAACATATACCACTTCAAAATCTTTTTCATACACGCGTGCCATAAAGTTGAAATCAAACTCTCTCGCACCACCAATGCTGTAGTCTTTCGCAATACGGTCGTATATGTACTTCGATCCGGCAATATAAACTTTGTATCCGCCTTTTGCCCAAAGAAGTGTCTTAATAATTCTTTCAACGATTTCATAGTTTTCTTCATCATGACCGGTATTTTCTTTATAAACATCAAGTTTGTATTCAGCCATAAGTCCGTTGTTTCTTTCCACGGAAATAACAATTTTCTGTGATTCTGCTTTGGCAACAGATGCTTTAAAATCATTTATCACCTTTACCATAGGCATAAATTCAGGTTCGAGTTTTGCAATCATTTTTCATTCTCCTTTGTATCTTATTTCTCCGCCCAATATGGACATTGAGATATTGAATTTTTCATCAGCTATAACTATATCAGCACGTTTTCCTTCCTCCAAAGAGCCTATTTCGAAATCTTCGTTAAGTGCTTTTGCAGGATTCAAAGATGCACATGCTACAGCTTCATATATTTCAAGGTCGGAGTTCTCATAGAGGTTATATACCGCCTCGTTAAGCTTGAGAACGCTTCCGGCAATTGTGCCGTCATCCATAAGGCATTTTATACCTTCTTTATGTACCGGCTGACCGCCAAGTGTATAATCACCGTCCGGCATACCACCGGCTCTTATACAGTCTGTTATAAGACATAATTTATCTTCTTTTATATTTGCTATCAAATTGAAAAGACCTTTGTTCACATGGAATGTGTCTGCAATAAGTTCTGTGCTGACAAGAACGGAAGAAAGTGCACTTCCAACCACTCCGGGACTTCTGTGTGATAACGCCGTCATAGCATTGAAAAGATGTGTAGTATGTCTTACACCTTTTTTCACTCCTTCATTTGCCTGGTCAAAATTGGCATCGGTATGTCCCATCGAAACAAGAACATCTGTTTCATTTGTAACTTTTTCGATACATTCAAGTGCTCCGTCAACCTCAGGTGCAACCGTAAAAAGTTTCACAACATCGGAATGTTTTTTTATAAAATCCGGATCAGGTCTTAAAATATGTTCTTCAGCCTGAGCACCTTTTTTAGCGGCGTTTATAAATGGGCCTTCGCTGTTTACGCCAAGGATTCTTGCACCATAATATTCACCTGAATTTTTAATTTTTCTCACAGCATCAAAAGCCGCCTCGATTTCTGCTTTGGATACGGTCATTGTTGTTGGGCACCATGCTGTAACACCATTTTTAATAATGCCTTCAGCCATTGTTTTTACACCTTCTGCATCACCGTCTGATACGTCCGCTCCAAGATAACCATGAATGTGCATATCTACAAGACCGGGAGATACATAATTCCCTTTTGCATCTATAACTTCATAGTCAGACAAATCTATATCATTTAACGGAAGGATGTTTTTAATCATTGAATCAAAAACAACAGCATATCCTTCAACCACTTTATCCGGCAAAATTACTTTTCCGTTTATAATACACTTCATCAGTATTCCTCCTTCGCATATCTATATGGTAAATATACCACAATAAGCAGATTTTTTCAACAATAAAACCCCTCTTACATTTTTGATATATTCCATTTTTTTTGTATTATATTCTTAATTTGTCTAAAAAATAATTTTAGCCTATTATACAACATAAAAAGCGACTTTACGACACCTCATATATCGCAGTTGGCAATACAGTATAACCCGGTTTTTGTATCGCAACAAAGTTATATACAGAAAGAGACTTTCGAAAACGGTCGCAGGCAAGGAAGAGCGAAGCAGACAGTACGAGGGTACGGCAAAGAGCTCTGACGAAGCAAGCAAAGTGCCTTAAATCAAAACTTTTGGAAACTATGTTTACAAAAGTTTCATTAATGACTATTTACATCTTGAATATACTTTTCTCAAAAATTTTAAGCCCGCACTTTGCGATGCGGGCTTTTT
>JAZONV010000119.1:0-6510 GCA_045654685.1 Clostridia bacterium
CATCTTCTGCTTTATGCTTTGCCGGAGCCTTTTTGTTTGCTTTCATCATATCTTGCACCCTTTCAAATAAATCTACCGGAACTATCGGAGGTATTCCGTTTGGAGTAGTTATATCGCTGTATTTGTATTCGCCAATATATCGTCTGTTGTGTAACATTCGGGTTACTGTGTTTAAAGTAATCCGAGTGTTCTTTTTAGTACGAACACCTCTTAAATTTAATTCATCGGTAATTTGTTGCATTGTTGCACCTTCTGCATAATGCTTGAAAGCATCCAATACCGCAGGAGCAGTAAGAGGATCTATAACAAAGAATTGATTTTCGTCAATCGCATATCCGATTGGTAAGGTTCCGCCGTTGTATTTGCATTTTAAAGCATTTTCGGTAAGCCCTCGTGTAACCTTTTCTGCTAATTCTGCTGAATAGTATTCAGCCATACCTTCAAGCAATGATTCAAGCAAAATACCTTCGGGAGTTTGCGAAATTTTCTCTGTTGCAGAAACAACCTTAACTCCGTTTTTCTGCAATACCGCTTTATAATGCGCAGAGTCATATCTGTTACGGGCAAAACGGTCTAATTTCCAAACTATAACTAATTCAAAAGCACCCTTTGAGCTTTCCTTTATCATTCGCTGAAATTCAGGGCGATTGTCAGTTTTGGCAGACAATGCTCTGTCTATGTAGGTGTCAACAATTATCATATCGTTTGCTTCGGCAAATTCTTTACATTCTCTAAGTTGACCTTCGATAGATTCTTCACGCTGATTGTCAGAAGAATATCGTGCATATATTACCGCATTCATAAATTCACTTCCTTTCTTGGTATATACCTTTTATATCATTAACTTTTTAATTGTACAAATGTGTGATGCAAAACGGGCATCGCAATCAGCGACGCCCTTTAGTAAAATTATTCGTTTTCCTTGTTTTCAAGATCCTTTTTCCATTGTTCAAATTCTCTTTGCCCGTCTTCGCTTTCATAAAAAGCCATAAGGTCAGGCAACAAACAGCGAGCAAGTGCATCAATCTCGTGCTGTGGAATTTGAATTACATTGCTCTTATTACTCACTGTTTCATTCTCCTTCCATCAAGATTTTTATTAAATTTATCGTTCCTGCTGCTTCTGTCTGCGTTTGTAATTGGCTTCGCAGAGCTTGACAATAGCATCTTCGATTTGTGCTTTGGTATAGCTTTCAGGAAAGAATTTTCTCACACGCTCTGTCGGAATCTTTATCCGTTCCTTTTGGTTAGCTTTTTCCTCAGACATAATCTCAAAGATTTTGTCATCGTCAAGTAATCCTTGCTGACTTAACTTTTTCATACGAACCGCCTGTGATAATGAAGGAGTACAATCCTCACTTTCAATGGTTTGTATTAAATCTTGCTGCTCAATATCATTGAGATATGAAAGTTCAACTGCCGGAGTGAACGCAATTCGACCTTCGTCAACATATTCCAAAAGCTTCGGCAAAAGGTTAGTCAAGCGTATATATCGTTTTACGGTTTCTCGGCTGATGTTTTCGCTTTCGCCTATAATCTCAGCACTTAACTTCGGCTCAACTTGTGCCGAAGTTAAATCTGTGCGTTTGCCTTGATGCGACAAAGCTTCCATTTTCATTTTGTAAGCAAATGCCCGTTCACTCGGCAAAACATTATCTCGGTGAAGGTTACTGTCAACCAATGCAATAACTGCAGCATCTTTATCCATTTCATAAATTAAGGCAGGAACTTTATCCATTCCTGCCTTAATGCCTGCGTGTAATCTTCGGTGTCCCGAAATTACTTCATATTCGTCATTTTCAATAGGTCTTACAATAAGTGGAGAAAGTATTCCATTCTCCGATATGCTTTGTGTTAAATTCAACATTTCATCATCGTCCTTTACATAGTATGGGTGGTTTTCAAAGGGTTTTAATTTATCAACCTCTATGTATGTAACATTTCTCATCGTTCTTTGCTCCTTTCTTTCTGTATAACTTTTCTTTCCATTTCCCGTTCAATATCAAAGAGCTTTTCAATCTTCGGAACAGTTTCCAAAGTCGCTTTTGCTATTTTGAGCTTTTCCCGTATAGGCTTTATTTGTGCGGAGACACCTCTGATTTCTGACAGATACATTTCTTTGTAATCAGCGGTTTTAGCTCGGCGGCGTTTGTTATCTGTCTTTGAGCGTTCTTTTTCAAGCTCGTATATCTGCATTGACAATTTGCCTATAAATGATTCAAGCTCCGACACGGTGTTGATATTTTCATCGTGCAAGAGCCTGAATTGTTTTTGATATTGTTCAAAATTTTTTAATTCCTGCCTCAAGACAGGCGATAATGGCGGTGTGTAGTTTGGTTTTGGTGTGCTTGGCTTTAAGAGTTCCAACAGTAAATAAAAGAGAGCTTCAACAGTATCCATATATTTAACACGCCGTAATTGATACTCAAGCTCCATAAGCGGAGTGTGCTTCGGTTTTGTTCTTTGAACACGCTCACTTTTACCAAATGAACTTACAAAAATTTTATTGTCGGCAATTTGTTTTATAATTCTTTCTCTTGTATAGTCTTTGCCTAAGCTGTCAATTCGAACAGCTCTTTTCCACCCTTTTGCAATAACCGATGGATGCTCCATCATAATATTACGGTTGAAGGTATATCCGAAGTTGCTCATTATCCGTTCAAACTCTAAAAGATTCCCGGCTTGCTTTATCGCCGAATCAACATCTTCACGAAGAATATCCCTATGGGTTTTACCGCCCCGTTTATGTATCCAATAAGCATTTCTGTCAGCATTGTAAAATTTTGCTCCCTCAATAACCGACTTGCCGTATTCCTTGCAGACCGCATCGGATATTTCTCTCAGGAGTATATGATCCGAAATATGATTTTCAAATTTTAATCCCGTTTTGAAAGATACAGAATTTATAACAATGTGATTATGAATGTTATCCGTATTAAGATGTGTTGTAACAACAATCTCATAACTCTTGCCCCACATACGCCGTGCAGTTTCAAGTCCTATTTCATGAGCTTCTTTGGGTGTAACTTCGCCCGACTTAAAACTCTGATATCCGTGATATGCTACATTACCGCCCGTTTTACCAAAACGGCGTTTTGTTATCATCATCTGCTCATAAGCTCGTACTGCTAAACAGTTGATACTACTTACAAACATTTTCATATCCGTTTTATCATCGTTTTCTGCGTATTTGAGTACGGCAGCCAAGTCATCATCAAGATACTTTGGATTGGTTGTCTTGTCGGGATTGTCTGCATATTTTATAACATCCCTTAATGAGCCTTTAATAGGCCAAAATCCCGTAGTTGCCATTACTCATCAATCTCCTTTCTTTCAGGGGTAAGTAGGCTTAACTGAATTTCATCAATCAGAGATAAAATCTTTTCTTCAAGGTCGGTACTGCAACCCTTATCAATCTGTTCATACAAATCGCTGAGCTTACCTGAAAACTCATAAAAGCTTTCGGGCAAGATGGCTTTTGGAGAATAACCTAAAGCTCGTTTTCTTAAATATTCTGAGATTGTTAAGCCGCACTTGTCGGCTTTATTTTTTATGCGTAATTTCTCTTTATCGGTAACTCGCACATAAATTGAATTTGCTCTTTCTTTCATTAAAATCAACTCCTATTTAAAATGTAATTTTCGGGGGATTGGGGAACTCCCCAAAGACAAAAGGCAGGATTTCCGTGAGGAAGTCCCGCCTTTTACGGAATTTGTGCAATACAAGTTCCCTGCTCGTTACAGTACCGGACAGTTATTCTGTTCTTTGTATTGATTTAAGGCGAATGTTGCCTCGTTTACCTCTCTCATAGACAACTTCCACTCTTGTTCCGAAGTCTATTTCAGGTATTCCTAAATAGTTATCGGGTTGCTGAAAAGCAGTACACATAATCTTTCTGCCATCGTCCAACTCGACATAGGCAATAGCGTTGCATTTTCTGCCCCATACTGCAAATTGCATCGTTCCTTTGAATGTGCCCTCAATCTCGTTAAACTCGTAACCCTCTCTGCTGAAGTTTGACATTGCAAACTGATTCTTAGATAAAATTCTCATAATAAAAATCCTCCATTTTAAGTTTTTGTGTTGTTTGTGTTTTACTTTGATGCAATCATAGGCATCACCTCCGTTCTGAAATAGAAAAAAGGGCCTGTTTTGCCCTTTCTACTATATAGAATGTGAGGATTTTAAAATAGGCAAAGTATCACATAACACACTAAAGCCAAAAAACGCAACACAACAAAACCCTGTATTTATGCGGTTTGAGATTTGATTTATTCTATACATCTTGTATTTCGCAACAAAATATGTTATAATTTTCTTGGGTGGTGATGAAGATGCCTGATAAAATTAAATTTTTTACTGCCGATTACAGAAATAAGTTCGTATATATCAAAAGCAACAAGTTTCTTATAGGCAGTTTTGCGGTAGATTTTCTTAATCAATATGAAGAAAATGACAATGGAGCAAGAATAGCTTCAATGCGTTATGATAATTGGATGCTATCTTCCCAAATGGAAAAAGGATATATAAACGATTACGATTTTGTAAGAGCAGGAAAAGAAATATTAAATATCCTCGATGTTCTCCCGTGTATTAGTCCGTTTCAGTATTTAGATATCGAAGCCGAGAAAAAACTGATTGCGGAAACCTTTACAAAAGAAAATGCAAATTATATTTTGGAATATTATCAGCAAAGAGCAAAGGTTTCTTTAAAAGATAAGGGGGCAATGGCTCTTGACATACTCCCGAAAGGATATGCAGATCTATCCAAAGAAGCAAATAAACTTTTAACTCGTGTAAAAGCACTTTTACAGTTCTATGAAAACATTGGAAACGATGTGATAAAGGCTTTCGAAAAACTGACCGAGTTTGTATGGGGATTAGAGGATTTATCCGAGCATTACAATGAAAACGAACTTATAACCCACGCATATGAAACATTCGGTATTGACAGATTCAGCATAGCAACGGAATATGTAACTATGACAAAAGGTAAAAAGAAAATGATTGTGAAAAGGCTTCATTTCAGAACCTTTTACAGCTTTATACTCACAGATTTTTTTGAAGGTCTTACATTAGGTCATTATCCCCGTCAATGTGAAGTGTGCGAAACTTACTTCCTTATGGAAAGCCTGCGAAAACAAAAATACTGCACGGGATTTGCTCCGCTTGATATAACACATGGAAAAGAACTCACTTGCAGACAGTATGCGGCTATGGTAGGAAGAAAAGAGCTTGCGGAAAATGATCCGGTAAAAGATATTTATACCAAGCGTTGTGCCTGCATCCGCACCGAAGCTTCAAGAGGAAAAATAAGCGAAGAGTTTGCAGAGATAGCAAAGAAATTGGCTAAAGAGCTTAAAACCCGTTACGATTACAATGAAAAATATACTTTCAAGGAGTATCAGAAGGATATGGAAAGAGATAATTTATATCAAGAAGTAAATAACAGAATAAAAAAAGAGTAACACGGCGAATGGAGGTGAGTGCCGTGAAAAATTGGGAACAGGATTTATACATTTATCAGATATATCCGGTGCCACCTAAAAAAGATGATTTGCAGGAATATATTGATTTATATATTGCCGAGCAGGATGACAAATACTTAATGTGGTTTCTCCACTACTACGAACCCGTACTGAACGATACCGCAAAAGAAGCCGTTGAAAGATATTCGATGAAAGGTCATTTTGCAGATATAAAGCAGGTGTGTGTAACAGGAATTTTCAAAGCATTACAGGGCTATGACAAAGATGCACACGGTAGCTTTATAACCTATAAGGTGCATATTGAGTGGAATGAAATTCACGAATACATACGGCAGATGCGTACCGGATTGACAGTTCCGAGCGAAAACAAATATCGTACTCTCCGTCAGATAATGTGGTTATATGGAGAATATGGCTATTCAACCGAAGCTATCCGAAAAATATCCAAAGAGGTAAATTTGTCAGCAAAGAATGTAAAGGGAATTCTTTTAAGCGGTATCGAAAATATGAATATTACAGATTTCTATGTAAGTTATGCCGATGAAGAATCAGAGGAAACGCTTACAGATATAACGAGCGATACCAGTTTTGAGCCGCTAAAAGTATTGTTGGCAACTGAACGATTTGATTATGTAAAAGAAGCCTTTGAAAAGCTTGATTACAGAGAAAGGTTGGTCGTTTCGGAATACTTGGCATTTTGCCCCGATTGTTTTAAGCTGAAGCCTAAAAAAGTAAAGCTCTCGGATATGGCGATAAAGCTATGTCTTACGCCTGATGCAATAGAAAATGTGTATAAAAAAGCAATAAACAAAATGAGAAAATATTTAGAAGAAAAATTGCTCTAAAAGCAGAAAAAGCCCGAATATACAAGCAAAATTCAGCTTGCATATTCGGGCTTAATTTGTATCTATAAATCCGCACATTTGTCAAAAAGCTGCTTATTAAATAGACTTTTAGTGGAGATTTGTGTAAATGCTTAAATTCATTGATGACTTCTAAATAGTTTGTTTATGTAAGTGGTA
>JAZONV010000120.1:0-27428 GCA_045654685.1 Clostridia bacterium
TCAATTTTTGGAGTTCTAATTTGATGAACTTTGTTTTGTGTACTCAAAAACAGAGAAATTCCTAAAAGTTATCCACATTTCAGACAGAAAAAGAGGGCGTTGCCTCAATACAGTGAAAAATCACTTATTGAGACACGCCCTTCTGATGCCGGTGGTCGGGGTCGAACCGACACGGTATTGCTACCACGAGATTTTGAGTCTCGCACGTCTGCCAATTCCATCACACCGGCATATTAATTTTTTCAACTTTGTTATTATAACATACTTAAAACAGTAAATCAAGTCTTTTTTTGATTTTTTTAAAGAAAATCGGAGGATTAATCAGAAATCCTCCGATTCTTTTGTAAAATCATCTTTCGTCCAAGGGTTTATACACTCTGTTGAGTTTTTTACAAAGACTCTTATATGCAGGTCTTATGATTCTTCCGCCGCATAAAACTTCTTCAATGCGGTGAGCACACCAACCGGCAGTTCTTGCAATTGCAAACATGGGGGTGTACATTTCTGTCGGAACATTTAATGTTTTATATACAAATCCGGAATAGAAATCAACATTTGCACATAAATCTTTTGAACTTCCCTTTACATCTGCAAAAACCTGAGGAGCAAGTTTTTCGATTCTTTCATAAAGGTCAAATTCTTCATCAAGACCTTTTTGCTTTGAAAGTTTTTTTGCTTTTTCCTTAAGAATTACTGTACGTGGGTCTGAAAGGGTATATATTGCGTGTCCCATACCATAAATAAGACCGCTTCTGTCATTTGCCTTTTTCTTTACAATTTTTGCAAGATAGTTATAAATTTCTGTGTCATTGGACCAGTCTTTAACATTTTTCTGAATGTTATCCATCATTCTGATAACCTGTGCATTTGCACCACCATGCTTTGGACCTTTAAGAGAACTTATAGCTCCTGCAATTGCAGAATATGTATCGGTTCCTGATGAGGAGAGCACACGGCAAGTAAATGCAGAGTTGTTACCGCCGCCATGTTCTGCGTGAAGCATCAAAGTTGTGTCAAGAACTTCCGCATCATAGTTTGTGAATTCTTTTCTCGGATTCATCATTCTGAGAAGGTTTTCCGCAATGCTGAGATGTGGTTTTGGCTGATGGAGAATAAGACTTTTCTTTTCAAAATGATGTTTTTTTGCACTAAATGCATATACTGCCAAAAGAGGCATATGAGCAATCAATTGGAGAGATTGTCTCATCATATTTTCGATTGTGCATTCATCCGGATTGTCATCGTAGGAGTAGAGCGTGAGAACGGAACGAGCCATTTTGTTCATAATATCACGGCTTGGTGCTTTTAAAATCATGTCTTCAGTAAAGTATTCGGGGAGTTCCATGTTTACTGCAATATACTCACAGAATTCTTCAAGTTCTTCTCTTGTGGGGAGTTTGCCCACAAGGAGAAGATAACAGATTTCCTCAAATCCGTATCTCTGGTCAATACCATAATTTGCAACAAGATCATTTACGTCATATCCTCTGAAAGTGAGTTCACCCGGAATTGAAGTCTTTTCATCCTCACTAACAACATATCCATGAACTTCGCTGACATTTGTGAATCCGGCAAGTACTCCGGAACCGTCACGATTACGGAGGCCTCTTTTTATATTAAACTTATTATATTCTTCGGGTTCAACGAAATAACTGGACAAAGCCTTTTGTGTCATGTCATTGATTCTCTTTGGATTATTTTCCATTATATCACCACCTGATAAACTATAGCCTGACAGGAGTTATCCGAACCAGCCTGAAAAACAGTGTTTTAGGCATCTTTTGGCTTGTCATCCTCGAAAGGCGTCAGCCTTCCTTCGTCTTCCGCACCAAAATCTATCCAAAAACTCTCCTTTTTCAGGTCGAAGAATTTTAAGAGAGAAGATTTTTGATTGAACGAGGCAAAAACGCAATAAATCCTGACGGATTTATGAGTATTTTAACGAAGTTCAAGTGAAAATCTTCCTCTGTAAAATCAGGTTCGGATGACTTCTGTCAGGCTAAATGCATTATAACACAAGAATTCTTGCAATTCAACCGCTTTTTTAAATTAGTTCTATAAATACCAAAAAAAAAATATAATGTAGCAAATACATTGTTTATTTTTTTATTTGTCAACCAATAATGAGGTATAAAAATGAAAGATTATTTTTTCAGACTTGCATTTTTGATTGTGCTTTATATAGTTTTGCCTTTGATTTTAATATACATTTTAATTGGCAATGAAACAGACAATACTATTAAAGTATATAATCATAAAACTCAAAAAATTCTCAAATTGAACATTGATGATTATCTGATAGGTGTTGTTGCATCTGAAATGCCTGCAAATTTTGAAAAAGAAGCTCTCAAAGCGCAAACAGTAGCCGCCCGCACATATGCTTTAAAACGTATGCAAACAAAACTTGAAGAACACAACCAAGCCGATATATGTACAGATTATGCACATTGTCAGGCATATATGGACAAAAAAGAAATGAAAGAAAGATGGGGGAAGGATTACAAAGAATTGTACAACAAAATAAAATCATGTGTAAATGACACCAAGGATGAATGTCTTATGTATAATGGTGAATATGCAACAGCTGTTTTTCATTCCTGCAGTAATGAAAAAACAGAAAATGCGTCGGAGGTATGGGGGGGTGACGTTCCGTATCTTGTATCCGTTTCAAGTCCCGGAGATACACAAAAAAAAGATTATATAACTCATGTAACTTTTTCTAAAGATGAGTTTGAAAAAATTATATCAGGTAATGATATCAGAAATGCAAATATTGAAAATGCAGACAGTGCTATTGGTCCCTACGAGTTTACAGAAGGAAATAATATAGAATATATGTGTTTGTACGGAGAAAAATATTCTGGTGTGGAAATAAGGAAAATATTTTCTCTCAAATCTTCTGCTTTTGATTTGGTATCTGACGATACAGGATTCACGTTCACTGTATACGGGAACGGGCATGGGGTAGGAATGAGCCAATATGGTGCTCAGGCTATGGCAAAATCCGGTAGCGGATATAAAGAAATTTTGTCTCACTATTATCCCGGAACAGAAACGGAAATTATGTATAAATAACTTAAAATCAGAACACCCTAATTGTGAGGTGGTGTTCTGCATGAGAGATAATATTGATTACAAAAAAATCGGTAAGGGGCTTTATAAAATTTCCTTCAGCCTATGCATTCTTGTCCTTTGCGTAATTACTGTTGTAATAACCGGAAGTTATGAAAAGACAGCAACAACCGATTTAAAGCTGAAAGAGTCGGAGACGAGTGCTTTGCCCCGGGACACATCAGTTGTTCATAGTAGTATTGTTGAGGAACAGCAAAAAGAAAATCCGCCTGATGAAGATGTTGGCTTGACAGAAAATACTGAAAATGAAACGAAAGAATATATTCCTGAATTTATAATGCCCGTTGATGGAGATGTGTTAAAAGATTTCAGCAACAGTATTCCTCTATACAGCAAAACCATGGATGACTGGAGAATTCATACGGGAACAGACATAATGTGTCCCTATGGTACAGAGGTAGTATCATGTGAAATGGGAACAATAACAGATGTTGGTTATGATATTTTGTATGGTAACTATGTGGAAGTTTCATTAAATGACTACATTTTGAGATACACATCTCTTGAAGCCGGAATAACTCATAAAATTGGTGACGAGATAAAAAGGGGAGAAGTAATAGGGATTATTTCAGATTCGTGCATCAGCGAAATATGTGATGAGCCTCATCTTCACTTTGAAATGAAAAAATCAGGAGAATATGTTAATCCGATGGATTATATTTATTGACTTTTATGTAATAAAAAAGGTTGCTTATTTAACTGTAATCACAGTCAAACAAGCAACCTTTTTGCGTTTCTGATAAATATTATTTTATAATAAGACTTTCTCCGCTCATTTCTGCAGGAATTTCAAGATCCATAATGTCAAGCATTGTTGGAGCGAGGTCTGCAAGTCTTCCGGGTTTGAGATTGATATCACCCATTCCGGAAACAATGAGAGGAACAACATTTGTTGTGTGAGCGGTAAATACTGATTTGTCAGATGGATCAATCATCTGTTCTGCATTTCCGTGGTCTGCAGTAATCAATATAACTCCGTCTTTTTCGTTCACTTTGTCATAAACTTTGCCGATGCATTCATCAACTGCTTCTACTGCACTTACTGCCGCATCCATAATGCCTGTGTGTCCAACCATGTCGCAGTTTGCAAAGTTGAGGATAACTACATCATAAAGATCTTTGTCAAGAGCCTCTAAAAGTTTATCTGTAACTTCATATGCACTCATTTCAGGCTTGAGGTCATATGTTGCAACCTTGGGAGATGCAACCAGAATTCTGTCTTCGCCGTCATAAACTCTTTCAACGCCACCATTAAAGAAGAAAGTAACGTGAGCATATTTTTCGGTTTCGGCAATTCTGAGTTGTTTGAGACCTTTTTTGCTCAAATATTCGCCAAGAGTATTTTCGAGAGTCTGAGGTTTGAATGCAACATGTACATTTGGCATGCTTGCATCATATTGTGTCATACAAACAAAATATGTTTCAAAATATTTTCTTTCAAAACCGTCAAAATCAGGGTCAACAATTGTTCTTGAAATTTCTCTTGCACGGTCGGGTCTGAAGTTGAAAAATACCACACTGTCATTTTCCTTAAGAACACCATTTGGTTTGCCGTCTGTGGTGAGTACTGTAGGAACAACAAATTCATCGGTCACATCCTGGTTGTATGATTTTTCAATGGCTGTAACAATGCTTTCTTCATAGTTTCCTTTTCCGTTTACAATTGCATCATAAGCCTGACTTACTCTTTCCCAACGATTATCTCTGTCCATTGCATAATATCTGCCCATTACGGTTGCAACTTTGCCGTATTCAAGATTTCTTATTTTTTCAACAAGCATCTTTGCAAAGTCTACACCGCTTGTAGGGGATACGTCTCTTCCGTCGAGAAAACAATGTATATACACATTTTTAACATTTTTTTTCTTTGCAAGTTCAATGATTGCAAAAAGGTGTTTGATGTGGCTGTGAACTCCGCCGTCAGAAAGAAGACCCATAACATGAAGATCAGAATCATTTTTCAGACAGTTATCACATGCAGCAATGAGTTCTTCGTTTTCAAAAAAGTCACCATCTTCAATTGCTTTTGTGATACGTGTGAGTTCCTGATATACAATTCTGCCTGCACCGATATTTGTATGTCCAACTTCAGAATTTCCCATCTGTCCGTCAGGAAGACCAACATCCATACCGCTTGCATGAATTATGGTTGATGGATTATTTTCGAAAATTTCGTCCATTCTGGGAGTTTTTGCTGTATATACTGCATTTCCTTCGGTAAATTCACTTTTGCCGTATCCGTCAAGGATGGCAAGGAGTATAGGTTTTTTACTCATTAAACTCGTCCTTTCAAGCAATTAGCTGTTAACAATCACAGAGAAATCCTGTGCTTTAAGACTTGCACCGCCAACAAGACCGCCGTCAATGTCTTCTTTTGCAAAAAGTTCAGCGCTGTTACCTGCGTTAACACTTCCACCATACTGTACAATAACTTCGTCTGCAGCTTCTTTTCCAAAAACTTCACAAACGGTATCTCTGATTGCTTTACAAACTTCCTGAGCCTGATCGCTTGTAGCAGTTTTACCTGTTCCGATAGCCCAGATGGGTTCGTATGCAATGATAGTTTTCTTAACCTGATCAGCACTGAGACCCAAAAGTGCAATTTTTGTCTGCATGCTTACAAGTTCAACAGTGATTCCCTGTTCTCTCTGTTCTAAAGATTCACCAACACAGATGATGGGGGTGAGATCGTGTTCAAATGCTTTAATAACTTTTTTGTTAACAGTTTCATCTGTTTCTGCAAAATACTGTCTTCTTTCGGAGTGACCGATTACAACATATTTTACGCCCATTTCTGTGAGCATATTGGGAGCGATTTCGCCTGTGTATGCACCGCTTTCTTCAAAGTACATGTTCTGTGCACCAACTTCAATGTTTGAACCTTTGCATGCTTCAATTGCATTTGCAAGTGATGTGAAGGGAACACAAACGATACATTTGTTCTTTGTTCCTGCAACGAGGGGTTTGAGTTCGTTTATAAGTTCTGTTGTCTGTGCGGGGGTTTTGTTCATTTTCCAGTTTCCTGCAACTACAGTCTGTCTCATATTTATCTTTCCTTTCATTTGTCTGTAAATTATATATTTATTAAATTTAGCCGTCGGATAACTTTCCGACGGCTATGCGGGAAAGAAACCCTTTCCCGCAATATTTTTAACTTATTTATCGTTTAATGCAACAATACCGGGGAGATCTTTTCCTTCAAGGAATTCAAGAGATGCGCCACCGCCTGTTGAAATGTGGCTCATCTTGTCGCCAAGACCTGCCTGATTTACTGCTGCAACACTGTCGCCACCGCCAATGATTGTTGTAGCGTCAATTTCAGAAAGAGCTTTTGCAATTGCGTTTGTACCTTTTGCAAATGTGGGCATTTCAAATACACCCATAGGTCCGTTCCATACAACTGTTTTTGCATCTTTGATTGCATCAGTATAGAGAGCGATAGTCTTTTCACCAATGTCAAGGCCTTCCCAGTCAGCTTCAATGCCGCCTCTTTCAACAGTTTTGTGAGGAGCGTCATTTGAGAATTCCTGAGCAACAACAGTATCAACAGGAATAAGGAGTTTAACACCTTTTGCTTTTGCTTTATCCATCATTTCTTTTGCATAATCAAGATAATCAGCTTCGAGAAGAGATTTACCAACTTCTTCGCCCAAAGCTTTCATGAATGTATACGCCATACCACCACCGATGATAAGGGTGTCAACTTTTTCAAGAAGGTTGTTAATAACAGAAATTTTTGAAGAAACTTTTGAACCGCCAAGGATTGCAACACAAGGTCTAACGGGGTTGTTAACTGCATTTCCGAGGAATTCGATTTCTTTTTCAATAAGATATCCGCATGCTGCTGTGTCAAGATATTTTGTAACACCAACGTTTGAGCAATGTGCTCTGTGAGCAGTACCGAAAGCGTCATTTACGAAAACATCTGCAAGAGATGCAAGTTCTTCGCTGAATGTGTCAATGTTTTTGGTTTCTTCTGCTCTGTATCTTGTGTTTTCAAGAAGAACAACGTCGCCGTCTTTCATTTCGCTAACAGCTTTTTTTGCATTTTCGCCTACAACGTTGTCGTCTGCTGCAAAGCAAACGTCTTTTCCGAGTTTTTCGGAAAGTTTTTTAGCAACAGGTGCAAGTGAAAGTTCGGGTTTGGGTTCGCCTTTGGGTTTTCCCATGTGTGAGCAAAGGATAACTTTTGCATTGTTATCAATGAGATATTTGATGGTGGGAAGAGCACCGTCAATTCTTGTTTCGTCGGTAATGTTTCTGTTTTCATCAAGAGGAACGTTAAAGTCGCATCTTACGAGAACTTTTTTACCGGAAACCTGAATGTCTTCAATAGATTTTTTGTTCATTTCAGTCACCTCATATAAATTTTAATTATATACATAAAATATCATTATAATTGTATAATATTTTTCCAATATTTGCAAGTTTTTTTTTGCTAAATTCAAAAGATTGTGATATTGATAGATATTTAACAATAATAGTAAAAGAAATATGTGCAAAATACTTTGAAAAATAAAAAAGTGTACAAATCAATATGATTCATACACCCTTTAGTATTAATCTTTTTACAGATTTTATTACATCAAATTACCATTCAAACTTCGTAAGCGTACCTCTCGTTTCAAGATCAAAATAATCATTCTGCCTAAGAGCTTCATATATGACTATTGCAACGGAGTTTGAAAGATTGAGACTTCTTGCATCTGATATCATAGGAATTCTTATGCAGGATTCTTTGTTTTTCTTTAAAAGAGCCTCATCAAGACCTTTTGTTTCTTTTCCGAACAATATGTAATCTCCGTCTTTGAATTCAACATCTGAATGCCTTTTCAGAGACTTGGTTGAGGCAAAATAGAAAGTACCTTGATTTTTTCTGAAGAAATCATCAATGTCATCATAAAATGTAATATCAAGTAAGTGCCAGTAATCAAGACCGGCTCTTTTTAGTTTTTTATCATCAATCTCAAAACCCAACGGTCTCACAAGATGAAGTTTTGAACCTGTTGCGGCACATGTTCTTGCAATATTTCCGGTGTTTTGAGGGATTTCCGGCTCCACTAACACAATATTAAAACTCATAAAAATCCTCTTTTCAAAGATGTATGATTAAAATCATAAATTGTCCATAAAGATTTTGATTCTTCTCATAGCCTCGTTGATTTGTTCTAAACTGTAGGCATATGATACTCTGACAAATCCTTCTCCCGAATCACCGAAAGCATTTCCGGGAACAAGAGCAACTTTTTGTTCCTTCAAAAGATTCTCGCAAAATTCTGTTGACGACATATTGGATGACTTTATGGATGGGAAAATATAAAAAGCTCCTTTGGGGTCAAAACATGTAAGTCCCATTTCGTTAAATCCGCTGGTTATAATTTTTCTTCTTTTGTCGTATTCGGAAACCATCATTCTTATGCTGTCAGCACCGTTACGGAGAGCCTCGATGGCAGAATACTGACTTGTTGTGGGAGAACTCATAATTGCATACTGATGTACCTTTGTCATGGCTTTAAGAATCGTTTCGTTTGCTATTGCAAAACCAAGTCGCCATCCGGTCATGGCAAAAGCTTTAGAAAACCCGTTGACAACAATTGTTCTTTCTTTCATACCATCAAGGGATGCGATTGAAACGTGTTTTGAACCATAGGTGAGTTCAGCATATATCTCGTCTGAAAGAACAAGAAGATTGTGCTTTATTGCAAGTTCTGCAATTGGTTCAAGATCTTCTTTTTCCATTATTGCCCCTGTTGGATTGTTGGGGAAGGAGAGAATGAGCATCTTGGTTTTGGGAGTAATGTTTTTTTCAATGTCTTTTGCAGTAAGCCTGAATGCATCTTCTTTTTTTGTTTCAATAATAACAGGAACACCGCCTGCAAGAGAAATGCATGGCTTGTAGCAAACAAATGACGGCTCATGTATAATAACTTCATCACCGGGTTCAACAACTGTTCTTATAGCGAGGTCAATTGCTTCGCTTCCTCCGACTGTTACAAGAACTTCATCAGGCTTGTAATTCAAATCGAATTTTTTGTAATAGTTGCAGACTTCCTCTCTCAGTTCTATCAATCCGGCATTTGAAGTATAATATGTCTGTCCTTTTTCAAGAGAGTATATTCCTGCATCTCTAATGTGCCATGGAGTTACAAAATCAGGTTCACCAACGCCAAGAGAAATAGCATCTTTCATGGTGCTTACAATATCAAAAAACTTTCTTATACCGGAAGGTTTCATATCTCTAACTTTTGAGCAAATAAAATTTTCAGGGTTAAATGTCATAGCGAAATCACCTCTCTGGTGTCTTTTTCGTCATCATCAAAAATGATGCCTTCATATTTGTATTTTTTTAATACAAAATGTGTGCTTGTGCTGATAACACATTCTAAAGGTGCAAGTCTGTTTGCAACAAATGAGGCAACACCATGCATTGTCTTTCCTTCAATAATGAGCATAAGGTCAAAAGCACCTGCAATAAGATAAACGGATTTTACCTCGGGGAATTTGTATATTCTTTCCGCAATTTTGTCAAAACCTTCTCCTCTTTGGGGAGAAACTTTCACTTCTATCAGGGCAGAAACAAATTCCTTGTCGGTTTTTTCCCAATTTATAATACTTTTGTTTCTTAAAATGATGTTATTATCTTTCATTTCATCAATTGCTTTTGCAACATCATCTATTGTGGAATCAACCATAAGGGCAATTTCTTCCAATGAGTAATCGCAATTGGTATCAAGAATTTCAAGTATTTTTTCTTTCATAATAATAACCTCCCGGAAATATAGTTATGATTATACTATATTATGCAAATAAAAACAAGTATAACGATAAAAAAATTGCAAATCTTCATATAATAAAATAAAAATCCCTGCACCATTTGATGCAGGGAAAATTACCGCTTAATATTATTCCTCGATTTCTGCCTGGTTGTATGCTTCGATAACAGCTTTTTCGATCATAGCTCTTGTTTCAAAATTGATGGGGTGGGCAACATCTTTAAATGTTCCGTCTTTCAAGCGTTTGTTAGGCATTGCGACAAAAACCTTGTCCTCATTTTCGATAACTTTGATGTCATGAATTGCAAAACAATCATCGATTGTAATTGAAGCAATTGCTTTCATTTTGTTTTCTGTTGCAATTTTTTTGATTTTGATACCGGTTATCTCCATAAAGGATACCTCTTTTCTCTTAGTCTATTTGTAATAAATTATATAAAAAATAGAATATATTGTCAATAAAATATGTTGCTTGGATAAAAAAATCGTAAAAAATATACAGTAAAAATCAAAAACTTTTGTGTATTTCGCCAGTGGTGGTTCTTTTTGCAGAAGGGGATAAAAAATACTTGATTGTTTATGTAAAATTGTATATAATATATAATGTAGAAAATTTTGTAAAAAAGAAAGGAAGATGTAAAGTGAGTAATATCAATAAGATTCCACTTTTTGATAATATCAATCTTTATGTAATTAAAGATTCAAAATATAAAACAGTTCACTACTCAATGTTTCTGCACACAATACTCAAAAGAGAAAATGTAACAAAAAATTCTCTTTTGTCAAGAGTGCTTAAAAGTGCAACAAAAAGCCATCCTTCAATGAGAGAAATGAGCATATATGCAGAGTCTCTTTTCGGATGTGCTTTTGATGCGGGAGTATTAAAAAGAGCAAACATACAGAGTGTATATTCAACTGCAAATATAATTGCAGACAGATTCACCAAAGACGCATCCGAATGTTTGGCTGCAAAGCTTATGCTCGATATAATGTTTGATCCCTTTGTTCAAAATGATGGTTTTTCAAAGGAAATCACAGACAGTCAGAAGAGCAATCTCAAAGATGATATAGAAGGACTTATAAACGATAAACGAGCATATGCAAATGTAAGATGCATTGAAGAAATGTGCAAAGATGAACCCAACGCGGTTGTTGAAATCGGTTATCTTGAAGACCTTGATGATATTGATGAGAAGAACCTTTATGAATACTACAAATCCATAATATTCTCAAATCCGATTGATATTTTTGTTGTTGGAGATGTGGACAGCGAAGAACTGACAAACTTTTTCAAAAATTATTTTTCTAAAATATCATTCAACATAGCACCTCATAAAATTGTCTGCACTTCCAAATCCGTTAGTGAGATAAAAAATGTGGAGGATAACCTTGATGTAAATCAGGGGAAACTTGCCATGGGATTCAGAACGGGAGTCAATGTAGAATCAGACCTGTATTATCCGCTTCTTGTGGGCAACAGTATTTTTGGCTCGGGAGCTCATTCAAAACTTTTCAATAACGTTCGTGAAAAGATGAGCCTTTGCTATTATGCATATTCAAGACTTGACAAACACAATGCGATTATGCTTGTGGGAAGCGGAATTGAATTTGAAAATTTTGAAAAAACAAAAAATGCGGTTATTGATGAATTGGAAAAGGTCAGAAAAGGCGATTTTACCCGGGAAGAGCTTGATGTTGCAAAAGAATATATCATAAACAGTTATAAATCATATGAAGACAGTCCCGGACTGCTTGTTGACTATTATCTTGGCAAAACATTCACACCCGGACTTCCGTCCCTTGCCCGGGCATGTGACATAGTATCAAATGTGACAAAGGAAGATGTTTTGAAATCATTTGAGAAAATTTCTCTCGATACAGTATATTTCCTTAACGGAAAGGAGGAGAAATAATCATGAATTATGAAATAAAATATATAGAATCTCTTGATGAAACACTATACACAGGTGTTCACTCAACAGGTCTGCGAGTATATGTAATGCCCAAAAAAGGCTTTTCCAAAACATATGCAGTATATGGAACAAAATTTGGGTCTGTAAATAACACATTCATTCCTCTTGGCAAAGATGATGCAATAACTGTTCCCGATGGCGTGGCGCATTTTCTTGAGCATAAAATGTTTGAACAAAGTGATGGAAGCAATGCCTTTGATATGTTTTCAAAATATGGTGCAAACGCCAATGCTTTCACATCTTTCACAAATACATGCTATCTTTTTTCCTGTACAGATCATTTCGACGAATGTTTCAAGCATCTTTTGAACTATGTTCAGGATCCCTATTTTACCGATGAAAATGTTGAAAAAGAGCAGGGGATAATTGGTCAGGAAATAAGAATGTATGATGATGACGGAGAGTGGAACGTTATGTTCAACATGCTCCGTGCCATGTATGTTAATAATCCTGTAAGAATAGATATTGCAGGAACCGTTGAAAGTATTTCCGAGATTGATAAAGATGTTTTGTATAATTGCTATAACACCTATTATAACCCTGCAAATATGGTGGTTGCTGTTGCAGGAAATGTGGATGCACAAAAGGTTTTTGACATTGTTGAAAGCACATTGAAATACAGAGAAAACGGAAAAGTTGTAAGTGTGTATCCCGATGAACCCGATAATGTATGTCAGGAATATATTGAAAGCTTTTCAAGTGTTGCAAAACCTCTTTGTTCAATCGGCTTTAAAGATAACTTTTTAAAAACAGGCGACGAACTTTTGAAAAGGGAAGTTGCTCTCAAAATTCTCTCCAAAATTATTGCGGGACGCAGTAGTGAGTTTTACAAAGAAAACTATGATTCGGGTCTTATAAACGATACGTTTGATACAGATGTTATGACCGAGCTTTCATTCTCATGTGTGTCTTTTGGCGGAGAGTGTGAAAAACCTGAAGAACTCAAATCAAAACTTCTTGAAAGAATAGAATATTACAGAAATAACGGATTCGACATTGATGAATTCAATCGTATCAAACGATCATTCTTTGGTTCTTTTATCCGTAATTTCAATAATGTTGAAAGTATTGGTAATATGCTTTGCAGAAATTTCCTGAGCGGTGTTGATGTAACCGAATTTACAAAAGCATATGAAAAAATAACTCCTGAACTTATGAAAGAGATACTCGATGAAGTATTTTGCGAAAACCTCTGTGTCCTGAGCGTTGTTCGACCAATAGAAAACAAATGATAATACAATTATGAGGTGAGCTATTATGCAGGTTTCCTTTCCCGAAATCGGAATTAATATGACAGTTGACCGTGTTGCATTTAACCTTTTTGGTGTTCCCATATATTGGTATGGGATTATAATTGCAATAGGTCTTGTAATGGGAATCATAACTGCATCCCATACCGCAAAAAAACTTGGTGAAAAAAGTGATATAACTCTTGACCTTGTATTGGTATGCACTCCTGTCTCCGTTGTGTTTGCAAGACTCTATTATGTCATATTCAAATGGGATATGTATAAAGACAATCTTGCTGACATCTTTGATATACGCTCGGGTGGTATCGCCATATATGGTGCAGTTATAGGGGCGGTACTGGCAGCATACGTATATTCCAAAGTGAAAAAGAAAAATCCTCTTTTTGTTTTTGACATCGGATCAGTCGGCCTCATAACGGGACAGATGATTGGCAGATGGGGTAATTTTGTTAATCAGGAAGCCTTTGGTTCAAACACATCACTTCCATGGGGGATGACAAGTGATAATGTTTCGGAATATCTTGAAAATTTGAAGAATTCAGGATTGAATGTTAATCCGGACTTGCCGGTTCATCCCACATTTTTATATGAATCCTTGTGGTCTCTTGGTGTTCTTGCAATACTTTTTACAATTGTATATAAGTTTTATAAATATAACGGCCAGGTGTTTTTTGCCTATGCTTCTCTCTATGGACTGGGAAGATTCTGGATTGAAGGACTTCGCACAGACAGCCTTATGATTGGAATGTTCAGGGTATCACAACTGATTGCACTTGTAAGTTTCCTTATGTTTGGCTTTCTATATTTGCATTTTTGTCGTAAAAATATAAAAAAACAGAAAGAATAAAAATTTGTTTATTGAAAATTTATTATTGTCAAATTATGTTTCATACAGTATAATATAACTTAGCGTTAAAATAAAAAAAAGAATGAGGTGAGGAAATGGACGCGGGAGGTAATCGAAGCAGTGAATATGTCGGGCGAAATGTGAATTTTGCGGTTTGTTCCGCGTTTGTTTCGTCTTGCTGATTTACGCGTAAAGATACTTCCTACCTAAAGACCTTTATGGTTGTTAATTAAATTTAGGAGGAACGTTATATGGAAGAAAATATGACAAATCAGGAATTGGCACAGGAACTTCTGGAAGCGAAAAGATTTACCGCTTTAAAAGAGCTCCTTGCCGATATGAATCCGGCAGATATTGCCGAATTCTTAAAAGAACTCACAAACGAAGAACTTCTTTTGGCATTTAGAATTCTTCCCAAGGATCAGGCGGCAGACACTTTTGTAGAAATGGATCCTGATGATCAGGAAACTCTCATAAGAAGTTTCAGCGATAGCGAGCTTAAAGCAGTTGTTGATGATTTGTTTGTCGATGATGCGGTAGATATTCTTGAAGAAATGCCTGCAAATGTTGTTAAACGTGTTCTTCGTTTCACAGACAGTCATACAAGAAAATGGATAAATGAAATTTTAAAGTATCCGGAAGATAGTGCCGGCAGTATTATGACTGTCGAATATGTCAGATTAAAAAAGAATATGACTGTTGATCAGGCCATAAGACATATAAGAAGAACAGGTGTTGATAAGGAAACAATTTACACTTGCTATGTCACAGACCTGAATAACAAACTTATTGGTATGGTTTCTGCCAAAGATTTGCTTTTGGCAGATGATGATGATGTAATTGAAGATTTGATGGAAACAAACATCATATACTTCAATACCCACGATGACCAGGAAGATGTTGCCAACGCTTTTGATAAATATGACTTTATGGCAATTCCTGTTGTTGATGAAGAAACAAGACTTTTAGGTATCGTAACATTCGACGATGCTATTGATGTCTTGCAGGATGAGGCAACAGAAGATATTGAAAAGATGGCGGCTATCATACCATCAGAAAAAACATATTTAAGAACGGGCATATTTGAAACATGGAAACAGAGAATTCCATGGCTTTTGCTCCTTATGGTGTCTGCTACTTTCACAGGTAAAATCATAAGTAGTTTTGAAGGAGCTCTTTCAAGCTGTGTTGTTTTGACTGCATTTATTCCTATGCTTATGGACACCGCAGGAAATTCAGGCGGTCAGACTTCTGTTACAATTATAAGAAGTTTGTCCCTTGGAGATATTGAAATGAGTGATATTTTTCGTATCATTTGGAAGGAGATAAGAGTTGCGGTTATCTGTGGTCTTACTTTGGCGGTTGTCAATTTCGGAAAAATGATGCTCCTTGATGCGTCAGCAATTTCGTCTGACGGACAAAGTGCATTCACTGTTGCACTTGTTGTAAATCTGACATTGGTTGTAACGGTGATTTTTGCAAAAATAACTGCATCAATCTTGCCTATCGGAGCAAAAAAACTTGGATTTGACCCGGCAGTTATGGCAAGTCCTTTCATAACAACAGTTGTGGATGCTCTTGCACTTTTGGTATATTTTAATTTTGCCAAAATGATTCTTGGAATATGATTTTAAATAGGCTGTCCCTTTATATTCAAAAGAGACAGCCTATGTTTATAAATGTTGAAAAGAAAGGACTTGAAATTATGCAAAACTTTACATACTATGCCCCTACAAAAGTGTATTTCGGAAAAGACGAACATAAAAAAGTTGGGGAGATAATAAAAAACTACGGCTATAAAACCGTAATGATTCAGTACGGTCAAAACAGTATCAAAAAGAGCGGGCTCTATGATGAAATTGTTGCATCACTTACTGAAAACGAAATTAAAATTGTTGATATGGGCGGAGTTGAACCAAATCCCAAAATCGACTTTGTCAGAGAAGCAATAAAAAAATGCCGTGAAAATAATGTTGATTTGATTCTTGCAGTAGGTGGCGGAAGCGTTATTGATTCATCAAAATATACCGCATCAGGAGCAATATATGATGGTGATGTGCTTGATTTCCCCTTGAGAAAAAGCACACCAGAAAACGCACTTCCTGTTGGTTGTATTCTCACAATTTCTGCAGCAGGCAGTGAAATGAGTTCATCAGCAGTCATATCAAATCCCGAAACAAATATGAAAAGGGGATATAACAGCGATTTTAACAGATGTAAGTTTGCAATCTGCAACCCGGAACTCACCTATACGGTAAATAAATATCAGACTGCTTGCGGAATTGTGGATATTATGTCTCACACAATGGAAAGATATTTTTCACCTTGTCCCGATACCCCTCTGACAGACACAATTTCGGAAGCGATTCTCACCTCGGTTATAGATTCAGGAAAAATTGCAATGAATGAACCTGACAATTATGATGCAAGAGCAACTCTTATGTGGGCGTCAAGTCTGTCTCATAATGACCTGACAGGATGTGGAAGAGAAAACGGTCTTTGTGTTCATCAGCTTGAACATGCCTTGAGCGGTGAATATGACAATATAGCACACGGCGCAGGGCTTGCTGTTCTTTTCCCCGCCTGGGCAAAATATGTATATAAATATGCTCCAAAAAGATTTGCACGATTTGCAAGAAAAGTGTGGGGGATAGTTGAGAATGATGATATGAAAGCGTCGGTTCTCGGAATTGAAAAAATGAGTGAATATTTTAAGGAAATTGGTATGCCTCAAAGTTTGGGGGATTTCGGACTTTCGGGGGAAAGCGTTGATTCACTTTCATATCTTTGTACTTTTTCAAATACAAGAACAATAAGAAGTTATATTGACCTTGACATTGAAGATATTAAAAACATATTCAAACTTTGCATATAAAAAAACAGCGTGTATGTCAAAATTGGCATACACGCTTTGCTTTTTGATTATAGTGGTATAACATAAAACAGTATGAAAAAGTATTGGGTTATTGTCCCCAGAAGCACAAATATGTGCCATATATAATGCATATATCTCACTTTGTCTTTTGCAAAGAAAATGATTCCCAAAGTGTAGAAAACTCCTCCGCCAACAAGAAGCAATATTCCCTGAATCGGAACTTTTTCCAAAACATGCTTGAACATGAAAACCAGAGACCAACCCATGAGAACATACAAAATCATGGACATTTTATGCCATCTTTTCAGATCAATGGAATTAAACACAATTCCTACAATGGCAAGAACAGCAGTTATTGAAAACAGCACCCATCCCCATAGTCCTCTGATAAGACAAAGGCATACGGGAATGTATGAACCCAGAATCATCAGGAAAATTGAGCAATGGTCAAAAATCTGAAAAACACGTTTAGCTTTCGTGTTTGTTAGAGAGTGATATATGGTTGAAAACATATATAATAAAATGGTGAAAAATCCATATAATGCGGCGCTCACAATTCCCATAGCATCACTTGTTAGACATGCGGTTACAATCATAACTGCAGTTCCTGCAATGGCAAGAAGTGCACCGATGCCATGAGATACGGAATTCGCTATTTCTTCACCGAGAGTCTGACCGTTGAAGTTGATTTTAAATGCCAAAAAAATCACATCCTTAAAATAGTTTAACAAAGTTGCAGAAGTTGAAAAAACAACATACAAATATTTTAACTCTCAAAAAACACATTGTCAAGTACGTTACACTTTATTTTATAAAATTATTCAGCTTTGTACAAATATACAGTTGATATAATTTCAATTTTTTGCTATACTACTCATAGAGGTGGTAGTTTTGAATACTGAAATAACATCAGCGGTTTCACAACAAGTCATAATTATGGCAATATATATTGCCTTTGGAGCAATATTTACAAAATATAAAAAGCTTTCTAATGAGGGAACGAAGCAAATGTCTTTTCTTTTGCTTCATGTAGTAACTCCATGCGTCATAATCTCTTCGTTTCAGGGGAGAAACATGGACGATATGAAAGAACTTTTAACAGCTTTTGTACTGAGCACCCTAATACACATTATTGCAATATTGGTGTCATATCCCTTCTTTCTGAATAAAAAGAAAAATAAAAATTGGGTAATAGATCGATTTTGCAGTCCGTATTCCAATTGCGGATTTATGGGGATTCCGCTTCTTTCAGCTGCCCTTGGAGCAAAAGGAGTGTTTATCGGATCAGCATACCTTGTTGTTTTCAATATTTTCACATGGACTCAAGGCCTTGGTATGTTTCTGGGCTCAAATGGTAAATTATCTTTCAAAAAAGTACTTTTATCTCCCGGTATAATCGGAATTACAATTTCCGGAATTATTATGGCTTTGAATTTGAATCTCGGAACAACAGTTACAAGTGTCATTAACGGTCTTGCAGGACTTAACACCCCCGTTGCAATGATACTTCTTGGAATATACCTTGGCGAAAGTGAATTTGTCAAAGTTCTCAAAATTTTTAACATGTATGTTGTATGCTTTTTAAGACTTATTTTTATTCCTTTGATAATTGTTGCCCTTATGTATGTTTTGAAATTGGAGCAAACCCTTTCTTTTGCTCTCGTGCTTTCTTCTTCCTGCCCTTGTGCGGCAATATCTGCAATATTTGCATCAGAATATGGAAAGGACAGCGGATATGCCTCGTCGGTTGTTTCAATATCGACCATACTTTCTCTTGTAACTCTTCCGTTTATGGCATATGTTGCTTCACTTGTTATAAAATAATGATATCTAAAAAAGGAGGTATATAAAATGCCTATAAAAATTCCCGAACATCTTCCTGCAAACAGTATTCTCAAAGGTGAAAACATCTTCTGTATGACAGAGCGCCGCGCTCTCACACAGGATATCAGACCTTTGAAAATCGCAATATTAAATATTATGCCCACCAAAATTGTAACAGAAACACAACTTGCAAGAGTTCTCGGAAACACACCTTTGCAGGTGGAAATTGATTTTGTTCACACATCATCCCACCGTTCCAAAAATATATCCGAAGACCATATCAATGAATTCTATAAGGATTTTTCTGCCATAAAAAACAACAAATATGACGGCTTGATAATAACAGGTGCTCCCGTTGAACTTCTCGAATTTGATGACGTGGACTATTGGGATGAACTTAAAGAAATCATGGAATGGTCCAAAACCAATGTAACAAGCACTCTTCACATTTGTTGGGCGGCAATGGCAGGACTTTATTATCACTATGGAATAGAAAAATATTCCTATGACAAAAAACTTTTCGGTGTTTTTAAACATAAAGTTAAAAGCAAAAGAACAATGCTTGTAAGAGGCTTTGATGATGTGTTCTATGTTCCTCATTCAAGACATTCATATGTGAAACTCGAAGATGTTGAAAAGGTACCCGAACTGAAAGTCATTTCAACCTCAAAAGAAGCAGGACTCTACATAGCGGCAAGCAAAGATAAAAAACAGATTTTTGTAACCGGACACTCTGAATACGATAGCGATACGCTTTCAAAAGAATATTTCAGAGACCTTGACGCAGGAAAACCCATTGATATTCCCGTCAATTATTTTCTTGATGATAATCCGGATAATCCGCCGGTTGTGTCTTGGAGAGCTCATGCAAATCTTCTTTTTTCAAACTGGCTTAACTACTATGTATATCAGACAACACCTTATAATATTAATGAAATTAAATAATATTAAAATCTTTTCGGGACAGTCCCTTAACTTTTTGGGGGAGTGTCCCGTTGTTTTTTAAATATAAATTATTTTTTACTAAATAATGATTAAAAAATAGAATTATCAATGTTGACACCTAAAAGGCACTGCTGTATAATCACAATATAAAAATGTATTGGAGATGAGTATCTGTGTATGTATATCCAAAACCCAAAAAAGTTAACTATACAGACGGTATTTTTTCTGTAAGAGACAAAGCATATCTTTATGTTGATGATAGTTTTGAAAATGAAGATTCTCTTAAACTAATATGTGAATTTTGGAAAAACTTCACCTGCTCTGAAAGCGAACTTATAATAAAAAAATCATCAAATCTCAATTGCTGCGCAGTTTTGCGTAGTGAGGAAGAGGATGCTCTCATTGACACACCCTCTGATAAATATGAATATTCAATATCCGTTTTTGCCGATAAGATAGTTCTGAAATATGATATTCCCCAAGGGCTTATTCACGCTCTTTCAACCCTTTTACAAGAGATTGAGTTCGAAGATGGGAAAGCACTTTTGCAATGTGGAGAAATTTTAGATTCCCCGGCGGTTTCATTCAGAGGAATACACATCTGTGTTTTTCCCGAAACAACTCTTGAATTTTTGAAAAAAACCGTAAGACTTGCAGGCTTTTTAAAATACACCCATATCATACTTGAATTTTGGGGAATGCTTAAATATGATGCAATGGAATCTCTTTCCTGGGATTTTGCCTACACAAAAGATGAAATAAGACCAATCATAAAAGATGCACATAGCCTTGGAATGGAAGTCATTCCAATGTTCAATCATCTTGGACACGCATCTCAAAGCCGCGCAGTTCATGGAAGGCATGTTGTTTTGGATCGGGATCCTTCAAAACACACTCTTTTTGAGCCTGACGGCTGGACATGGTGTATATCAAATCCTGAAACAAAAGAACTTCTGCGAAAGGTGAGAAAAGAACTCATTGAACTTTGCGGAAATCCTAAATATTTTCATGTTGGATGTGATGAGGCAGGGTCTTTGGCAACTTGCAGAAAATGTCGCAAAAGAGATAAGACAGAACTTTTGGCAGAGTATCTTTTGGAAATTCAGGAAGAACTTTCTTCAGATGGCATAAGGTCAATCATATGGGGAGACGGATTTTTGAAAAGCGGAGACTATCCCGAAAAATACGTTAGCCTTGGTGATGAAAAAACATGCATGGTATTGGATAAACTCACTAAGGATTTTGTTATTGCAGACTGGCAGTATGAAGTGACAGAGGCACCTGTAAAGTCGGCGGATTATTTTAAAGAAAAAGGATTTGATGTTTTGCTTTCTCCTTTCTATATCAACAAAAACATAGAAACCCTCGGAGAAAGCGCGAAAGAACATTTTGGCTATCTTGCCACAACCTGGCATCTTTTGCACGAAAAATACAGTATGATAATTTCAGGAGCATACATATCCTGGTGCGGAGAAATGCAGACTTTAAAAAGTAGACTTTCAAGCGTTGCAAATATTTTGAGGAAAATCGCACCATCAGGCGGAGATTTTGAAAAAGCCGGATGGCATGAAAAAGAAGAAAGTACAGCAGAAATATATTAATTCAGGAGGCAAAAATGAAAGAAAAAACTTTAGTAAGAGATAAGTTCTACTTTTTCGGAAGCAGAGCACACGATGATGATATCTATTTTGGAAGACCCGGCAGAAACCGCGTTCATACATGGTCAAGAATAACACCTGCAGAAGGTGCATACATGCTTGGAATTCCAAATATGATTTTGGTTTCGTCAGATGGTGAACCCGTTCCTTTTTCATCAGAGTCATACAGCGTTATGGAAAGTTTTTGCCGTATGAAAAGTGTTATGTGGAGCGTTGTCGGTTCTTGCGGTTTCAGAAGCGAGAGAGAAGAAGAGTTCATTTGTGATATTGCAGAAAAATATCCAAATGTTACCGGTGCCTATATTGATGATATGTTTGTTGGCACAGACATTTTTGGTGATGGTGAAAACGAAGGCAAAGAAGCAGAATTTACACAGAAAATCAAAGATATCAGAGAAAAACTCAACAAAGCATCAAGACCTATGGAACTTTGGTCAACTTGCTACGTAAAAGATGCTGAAAAGTTCAGTCCTGCAATGTATGACCCCATTGATGTTATTGCTGTATGGAACATGAATACAGATGATATTTCAAAACTTGAAGAAGATATTCAGGTTTACGAAAAGCTTCTTCCAAACAAAAGAAAAGTTCTTGGACTGTATCTCTATGACTATAAAAAAAGAGAAGGTGTTTCAAAAGAACTCATGGAAGTTCAATGTGAAAAAGGTCTCCAATGGTTAAAAGAGGGCAGAATTGAAGGAATGGTTTTCCTCACAAATTGCGTTATGGGAATTGGACTCGAGAGTGAATATTGGCTCAGAGACTGGATTGATAAAGTGGGAGACGAAGAACTTTAATTTGTACGGAGGCGTAAATATTATGGGAAAGAAAACTTTGGTTAAAGATAAAATGTGGCTTTTTGCAAGCTGCGAACATGACGACGATTTTGCATTTGGAAAAGATGGATTCATATGGAGAAACATCTCAACCATAACCCCTGCGGAAGGCGCACATATGCTTGGATTGAAAAATGTGATGATGGTAACATCATCACGTACCGGTAAACCCGTGCCGTTTTCTGCAGATGCCTATGGCTATATGGAAAGTTTTTGCAGAATGGATAAGGTACTTTGGTCAATCACAGGTTCGGGCGGATTCCGTCACGGAAACGAGGAAGAATTCATCTGCGACATAGCAGAAAAATATCCAAATGTCATGGGCGGTTTTCTTGATGATATGTTCGGAAAAGAAGAAACAAAAGAGGAAGACTGCGTAAGAAGACTCAAAACAATCCGCGAAAAACTTGACCGTGCACCAAGACCAATGGAACTTTGGGCAACCTGCTATGTTAAGGATGCAAAAAAATATTCTCCGGCAATGTATGACCCCATTGACGTAATCACCGTGTGGAATATGAGAACCTCAGAAATCGTAAATCTTGAAGCAAATTTAAAAGAATATGAAGAAGTTCTCCCCAACAAAAGAAAAGTTCTCGGAATGTATATTTTTGATTATACAACAGGTCTCCCCGTTAGTCCTGAAATGATGGAGATGCAATGTGAAACAGGACTCAAATGGCTAAAAGAAGGCAGAATAGACGGCATAATCTTTTTGACAAACTGCCTTATGGGACTTTCTTTCCCCGGTGAATACTGGCTCAGAGAATGGCTTGATAAAGTAGGGGATCAGGAACTTTAAATTGGAATTTAGCGGTTTAATAAACCTACGCTAAAGAGCAAAAAATGTCCCCCTTGCCTAAAGGGGGATGTCAATCCGAAAGGATTGACAGGGGGATTCTCTTTACACAATCATTAGAAAATACAGCATTTGTGCATATTTCTATGAATAATGAATCCTCCCGTCACGCTGGCGCGTGCCACCCTCCTTTAGGCAAGGAGGGCTTTCGCATTAGCGGTATTCCTTCTTCATTAGTGAGATAGTCTCCAATTTATTAGTTTATACAATTAAGGAGACAGCCCCAACCTCAATGAATTCTTGTTAAATTCATATAAAGGATTTATAATAATTCAAAAATAAATAGCAGATTTGGACAATTCAAAAAGCCTGAAACGACATTGAATGATTTGCTCTTTTGTGTTACTATAGTAATACAAAAGGGCAATTTGACCATATATCGTCTGATATTTGAGGTGAGGTAATATGAAGGAATCCTACAAAGAAAAAGTTTATGAATTTTCTAAAATCCTTCAGTACAGCAATGAATGGGTAGGTAATATTCAGGTTGTTCAGATTGGCGAAACCTGCCTGGATAAATCTGCATGCATTGAAGAACATATCCAGACATGCAATGAGATAACGTATGTCATTTCAGGGAAAGGGACTCTCATTTCCAACAAAGAAATTGTTGAATGCAATGCAGGAGATATTCAGATTATTTCAAAAGGTGTTTCTCACAAACTTGTTGCGGATTCGGAAACACAATTCCGATATATTCACTTTGCTTTTAATTTTGATAATTATGAACCCGAAGTCCTTGCTGAGTTTTATGGACAGTGTACAAATATTTTTATTCGTGATTCAAAAACAATAAAACATCTTTTAAACATGCTTGTAGATGAATACTACAAGGATTCAGGATTTACAAACATCGTACGTGACAGTCTCATTCAACTTGTTTTGGTTATGATATGGCGCAGAGTTCACGAACAGGCAGATTCTGACAGAATCATTCCCGCTACAGATACAATGGGAAATCTTGTATATAACATCATTAAATATGTCGATGAACATATTTCGGGAAAGGTGACTGTTGCAGAAATTTCAAGACATTTTTCCTATTCTGTCAGCTATATATCGCATCTTTTTAAAATCAAGACAGGTGTTCCCTTGAAAGAATATATAATAGCTGTAAGAATGAGTCATGCTCGCGATCTTTTGCTTGAAGGAAAAGCATCGCTTGCAGAAGTTGCCCACCTTGCAGGTTATGACAGTATACAATCCTTTTGTAAAAGATTTAAACAACACACCGGGCTCACACCCGGAAGTATAAAAAGAAGAATTAAAGAATAAAAACGGAGGCAAATTATGAAAAAAATAGGTTTTATTGATTATTATCTTGACGAATGGCACGCAAATAACTACCCCGAATTTTTTGAAAATGTGGTAGGAGATGAAATGAAGGTTTGCTATGCCTGGGCAAAAATTGATGCGCCAAACGGAATGACAAATAAGGAATGGTCAGAAAAATATAACATTCCTCTTCTTGAAACCATGGAAGAAGTTATTGAAAAAAGTGATTACATAATTGTTCTTTCTCCCGACAATCCGGAAATGCATCTTGAACTTACAGATCTTCCGTTAAAATCAGGAAAACCTGTGTATATTGACAAAACCTTTGCACCAACACTTTCTGATGCAAAGAAAATTTTTGAAAATGCAGACAAACATGGCACACCTTGCTATTCAAGTTCAGCTCTCAACTTCACAGATGAACTCAAAAACGTGAAAAAAGAGGGCATAACAAGAATAAACAGCGTGGGAAGCGGTAGATTTGAAATTTATGCAATCCATCAGATCGAACAGATTGTAAACCTTATGGGATCTGATGCAAAAAGAGTAATGTATCTTGGAAAGTCCGATCATCCTGCAATGCTCATTGAATTTTCAAATGGAAGAATTGCTCAGATAAATCACTTTATGGATCAGCCATTTTCTATGACAATAGGATATGAAGACGGCACAACATCATCAATGAGAGTAGATTCCGACTTTTTCGGAGCGTGCTTGTCCTCTATGGCACAGTTTTTCAGAACATCAGTTATTCCTGTTCCTCACAGTCAGACACTTGCGGTAATTGCCATCATTGAAGCAGGGAATATTGCAAGAAAAACTCCCTATGAGTGGGTAGCGGTTGGAGAATAAGCATTGCTTTGTAATGCATCTATATAAATCTCTTTCGAGATATTCGATATGTCTTAAAAGACTCGATATGTTGCTTATGCGACGAGATTTATATCAACTTGAAGAGAAGTGGGTTGAGAAGCAACTCAGACGAGGTGATTTTGTAGGGGAGGGTCTCTGTGCCCTCCCGAATGAACGGATGAAGATGAACTTGCGCCTCAACAAGACAAAAAGCCTTCCTTTTGAGTAACCATGATTATTCCATATATTGTAGGGTTCGGCGGTTTCCGACGAACCGTAAATACAGTATTTTCGGTGAATCCTAAGGTTATACCCTATAATATATCGTTTAATCAGTATTTGATTGAATTGAGGGTGTCAGCGATAAATAATGTTGATATATTATTTTTGTATTAACAATCATCACAAATTCTTTTTGATACATATGAACAAAAAAGAGATAATATAATAGTTTTTTGAAGCGAAATTATACTTCTATTCATTGACAAATCATTTTTTTCACTATACAATATTTTATATTGATGTTTTTGTAAATTTTACAACAACATATTCATAGACAGCCAAATCATAATGTTGTCTGATATTGATAACAGCAGATAAAAAAATGTAAAAAAATGATAGAAAACATGTAACAAAACAGATGTTACATATCAACAATTTATGATACTATAAATTAGTGAATGTGCACATGTAATCATTATATCTAATTAAAAATTAGCAATATTGTGATAAAGAATAGCAATAAAGTGTATTGATTTTAATTGAATAGTGTTATATAATGCTATAAAGTGTTTTATAATGTTTAGATTTAAAAACACAATTTGAACTGTTTGATTTACATAATAATCATCAGTAGTTCTACATCTTGTCAGTCTATATACTTTTGTATGAGAAAAACTTATGGGGATGCATGCCATAAGTTTTAATCATAAATAAAATTTAAAAAAGGAGTAGAAAAAGTATGAAAAAGATTATTTCAATCTTGCTCGCGATGACTCTTCTTGTGTCTTGCTTCGCTATAGCACCTGTTATGGCTGCAGACGAAACAATCACACTTGGGATCGACGGAGCAGCGTATTCTCCCAACACTCTTCACGGTACGATTATTAATACCAAATCTACCGCAACATTGAGTGCAGGTCAGAATATTGTATATTTCCTCAACGGAGTTGAGGCAGGCAGAGCAAATGCTGCAGGTAAATTCAACTTCACAAGTGTTGCCGGAGCAAACAATCTTCAGGCAAAAATTATGTCAGGAGAAACAGTTGTAGCTGAATCAGATGTGATTGCGCTCGATTTTACACGTCTTGTTGAAAGCAATACAATTAAAACAAGTCCACTTTCCGATTCGTCCAATTGTGGCACCGAAATTATTACAAATAGCGATTTCCTTGAATCCAGTTGGGTTAAATTTGAAGATGATCCTGATGAAAACTTTACAGGTAAAGTTTTACATATGTCAAATGAACCTACTGCACAAGTTATATCATTGCCTTTTGCTGCAATAAGTGCAAACAGTACTGATTTTAGTACAGGTGTTGTAAGAGCAGATTTTGAATTGTATGGTGTGGGTTATGGCGGTTGTTTAAACACTGTGCATCTTGTTACAAATTGTGGATGTAATCATGCTGACGTGGCATATTTTGACTCTACATATCTTTCAAGCGCAAATGCATCTGGATCAACAAGATCATATAGATATCCGAAAAATAAGTGGTTGAAGATGAGCATTGTTGTTGATAACATCAAGAAAATGTATGACATATATGTTGATGGAAATCAGATTGTTTCAGAAAAACCCTTCTGCTGGAATTCAAGCCATGCAGAATCAAAGCGGACTGTTAAGAGTATTAATCTGCCTTCTCCTAAAAGGAAAAGCACAATTAATGGTATTACTGAACATGCTGATTATTATCTTAAGAATCTTGACTACTACAAATTGTCAGCTGCAAGAGTGACAGTTTCAACAGATGTGGGAGAATCAACCGTTCCGTGTGGAATGAAAATCAAAGTGAATGCTGAACACAATTTTGATGGTGGAAAGATAAATTACTACTGCAATGGTGTTCTTGTAAAAGGCAATACAACTGATAAAGAAGCATATGTTACTGCAGATGCTGGTGCAAACGAAGTATATGTTGAACTTCTTGATGAATATGGTACAGTTGTTGCAACTTCTGATGAAGTAACATTTAATGCGTATTCCGACACCTTTAAAACAGCTCTTCACAGAGATGTTTCAACATCAATTTTTAAAAAGAACACAAACCAAAATTCTGGAGATTATGGTGATATCGGACACGAAGACGATATTACGACATTTGCATCA
>JAZONV010000121.1:0-7818 GCA_045654685.1 Clostridia bacterium
AAACTGGGTAAGGCTCAAGTTTGCTACAATGAATTTAAAAAAGCTTGCAAAATGGAAATGGAAGAGGAACAATACCCCTTCCAAATTGCTTATTTTTATCGTATTTTTAATAAAAACGAAGAAGAACCCGATTTTTGCCTACCGCAAAGTCGGGTTCTTCGACAGTCTGACTCACTTATATTTCATAAGTGAGTATTGCTTTTATTTCATTTTCTCTGCTTCTGCGAGCATATTCTCAATAAATATCCCATACCCTCTTGTTGGATCATTCACAAAAACATGTGTCACAGCTCCCACAATTCGGCCATTTTGAATTATCGGTGACCCTGACATCCCCTGAACAATGCCACCGCATTTTTCAAGTAGCTTTTTGTCGGTGATTTCTATTATCATTCCTTTTGTTGTTTCACCTGACGGAAGAATTCTTGTGATTCTTGCATTAAATTCTTGTCTGCCGTCTCCAATGTCACAGATTATTTTTGCGTCACCCGGACGTGTATCGCATCGAAGCTGTATGCTCATTTTTTCATAATCGGGAAAAGTACACTTTCCATATATTCCAAAGGGAGAATTTTTCAAAATTTCTCCTGTTTTTTTGCCCGAAAATACCCCTTTCAAAGAGCCCGGCACCCCTTTTTCACTTTTGTCAACTCCAATTACCGATGCATCAAAAATACTTCCTCCCACAGAGTCAACACTCTTCCCGGTGTCAATATCCGAAATTGAGTGACCAAGGGCGCCGAACCCTGAATCGGAATAGAATGTTACGGTGCCTATACCTGCAACGGTGTCTCTTATCCACAGACCGATTTTCTTTTCGCCGTCAAGAATTACGGGTTTTGGAGACCATGCCATTTCTTTTTCGTCTCTTTCGCCTTTGATGAGAATTTTTTCACTCGACTCTGATATCAGACGAAGAACATCATCTGTGGTCTCAACAGGTTTTTCGTTGATTGAAACAATTATATCGCCCGATTTTATGCCTGCCTCTTTTGCCGGAGAAAAAATCCCTTTTGGGGTTTCAATGTCTTCTGTGCCTGCAACAAGAACGCCTTTTGTTTTTAAGTTTATGCCGATGAGGTTTCCGCCCGGGGCAAGTTTTATTTCATCCGTAACGGAAATGTCCACTTTTTTAAATGGAATAACACCGCAAAGATATACTGTCGCATCAATTTTTTGAATGTTGTTTTGAGTCTTTTTTTCGCTTGAATTTTGCCACACATCTTCCGATGGTGTTTCTTTTGATGACAAAATCCATTTTGCACCTTCCGGGAGCCATTTCCCTTGGGTTTCATTTTGGGTTATAAAGATATTTTGAGGAATTGCAAGAGAAAGAATAGAGGGCGCACAAAGAGTAAATAATATAAAGAACAAAGCGAAACGGGCAATGGATGAGGTTTTTTTAAAAAACAAAATTTTTCATCTCCCTGCCTGATATTTTGATTTTTGAAATTACATGATATGTTTTCAAAATTTATGTTAGCCAAAGTGTGCTTCAACTATCCTGACAAATTGGCTTAAACTATGTAAATATATCATAAATATCAAAAGAAATGAATATAATTATAATTGGACACGGTGTTTTTACTTTTTTGGCAAAAATTTGAAAATAGAAGCGAAAGGCGGAGAAAATGGTAAGTTCGGATATTAAGGAAAAGATAGACAAGTTTTTGTCGGGCAAATCTGAAGATGCATATGAATTTCTCGGATGTCACAAACATAAATCGGGATATATCTTCAGAGTATGGGCGCCCGATGCAAAATCTGTCAGTATTGTGGGGGATTTTAACGACTGGGATAAAGATGCTTTGAAAATGGATCGCCTGCAGGGAGGAATATGGGAAGGTTTTGCAGAGAGTGCAAAACAGTATGATAACTATCAATACTATATTGAAACAAAAAACAAGGGATGCATTCAAAAAGCTGACCCCTATGCTTTCCATGCCTGCACAAGACCCGAGACTGCATCAAAAGTGTATGACTATGCCGGAATATGCATAAAAGATAAGGGTTTTTTGAAGAAAAAAGAAAGCGTAAACCATATGGAAAGTGCCATGAACATCTATGAGGTGAATCTTGGTTCGTGGATGAGGCATGGTGACGGAAATTTTTTCACCTACAGGGAAAGTGCAAGAGAGCTTGTCAGATATGTGAAAGATATGGGATACACCCATATAGAACTTATGCCCATTGCCGAACATCCCTATGACCTTTCCTGGGGATATCAGGTGACGGGATATTATGCCCCCACATCAAGATATGGAACACCGGAGGATTTTGCATATCTTGTTGAAACCTGCCACAAAGAAGGGATATATGTTATTTTAGACTGGGTTGGGGCACATTTTCCCAAGGATGCTCACGGACTTTTTGAATTTGACGGAAGTTGTTGCTATGAATATTCAGACCCTTTGAAAAATGAACATCCCCACTGGAACACCCGTATTTTTGACTACGGCAAAGGGGAAGTCAGGTCTTTTCTCATTTCAAACATAAGCTTCTGGCAGAAGATATATCACATAGACGGATTCAGGGTGGATGCGGTAGCTTCCATGCTCTATCTTGATTATGGGAAAGGTGACGGAAAGTGGAGAGCAAATATTTTTGGCGGAAACTATAATCTTGAGGCAATTGAATTTTTAAAGGAGCTGAATTGTGCCGCTTTTTCAAATGACCCCAAAGTTATTATGATAGCGGAAGAATCCACGGCTTTCCCTATGGTTACAAAACCACCCTATGACGGTGGGCTGGGGTTTGGTTTCAAGTGGAATATGGGATGGATGAATGACATGATTTCATATATGTCAACAGACCCCCTTTTCAGAAAAGGGAAGCATAACAATCTGACATTTTCTCTCACATATGCTTTTTCTGAAAATTTCATTCTTCCTCTTTCTCATGATGAGGTTGTCCACGGAAAGTGTTCCCTGATTGGGAAAATGCCCGGAACATATGAGGAGAAATTTGCAAACCTGAGAGTGTTCTACGCATATATGATGGCGCATCCGGGGAAAAAGCTTTCTTTTATGGGAAATGAGTTTGCCCAGTTCATTGAGTGGAATCCGGAAAAGGAACTTGACTGGCTTTTGCTTGAATATGACAGTCATAAAAAACACAGAAAATTTATAAGAGATTTGAATAATTTCTATATAACACACAAAGAGTTTTGGGAAAATGATTCTGACTGGAAGGGATTTGAATGGTTATGCAATGATGACGATTCTCAAAGTGTGATTGCTTTCAGAAGGATGGACAAATCCGGGAATGAAATTATCATAGTTTGCAATTTTTGTCCTGTTGAAAGACGCTTATACAAAATCGGTGTGCCAAAAGAAGGTATCTATAGATGTGTGTTTTCTACGGATAAAATAGCATATGGGGGAAAAGGAGTAAGACAAAGCGTGAGAAAATCAAGAAAAGAACCAATGCATGGGTTCGATAATTGCATATCTCTCACACTTCCCGGAATGTCGGTTTCATATTATCAAAAAATAAAACAGGAGGCGTATCGGAAATGATAATGGGAAAAAGCAAGGAATGTATCGCCATGCTTCTTGCAGGAGGACAAGGCAGTCGTCTTAAGGTTCTCACAGAAGAAACTGCAAAGCCTGCAGTACCTTTTGGAGCAAAATATCGCATAATCGACTTTCCTTTGTCAAATTGCGTCAATTCAGGGATTGATACTGTGGGGATTATGACCCAGTATCAACCCCTGGAACTCAACAACTACATAGGCACAGGTTCGCCCTGGGGCCTTGACAGAAACTTTGGCGGTGTTCACATTCTGCCGCCCTATGCAAGGAGCGGAAAAAGCGAATGGTATAAGGGTACGGCAAACGCAATTTATCAGAACATCAATTTTATTGATCGCTATGAGCCTGAATATGTGCTTGTTCTCTCGGGCGACCACATTTATAAAATGGACTATGAAAAAATGCTTTCCTTTCACAAAGAAAAAGGGGCAGAGTGTACTATCGCTGTTTTGGATGTTCCCATTGAAGAGGCTTCACGATTTGGGATAATGAATACAAACGAAGATGATTCCATATATGAATTTGAAGAAAAACCCAAAAAACCAAAGAGTACAAAAGCTTCCATGGGGGTGTATCTTTTCAATTGGGATATACTGAAAAGCTATCTGATAGCAGACGAGGCAGACTCCAAATCTTCCAACGATTTCGGGAAAAATGTTATTCCCGCCCTTCTTGGTGACGGGAAAAGGCTTTTTGCCTACAGGTTTGACGGATACTGGAAAGATGTGGGAACTTTGCAGAGTTTGTGGGAAGCAAACATGGATCTTTTGAATCCGTCGGTTCCCATTGAATTAAAAGACGAAAATCACAAAATTTTTTCCCGTAATTATGCAGAACCGCCCACATTGATTTTGAAAACAGCCGACATTTCCAATTCTCTGATTTCAGAAGGGTGTACGGTCAAGGGTGTGGTGAAAAATTCGGTCATCTCAAACGGTTGCACAATTGCAGAGGATGCAACAATCATAAACAGCGTTCTGATGCCCGATGTGGAAGTGAAAAGCGGTGCAATCATAAAATATGCAATCATAGGTCAGGAATGCATCATAGGGATGAATGCAAAGGTGGGAAAAGAATTTGAAGATAAAGATCAGAAGGGAATTTGTGTAATTGGGCACTCAACTGCCATTGGTGCAGGGGAAGTTGTTATACATTAAGGGGGCGGATATATGAAAATGACAGGTATAATTTTTTCAAATGTATATGACACATCACTTGGGGATCTGACAATGAAAAGAACGGTTGCATCTCTCCCTTTTGGCGGACGATACCGACTTGTGGATTTTGTTCTTTCCAACATGGTGAACTCACACATTTCATCAATAGGTATTACCACAAAATATAACTATCAGTCACTTATGGATCATCTCGGTTCAGGTCAGGAATGGGATTTGAGCCGTAAAAATGCAAGTTTCTACATTCTTCCTCCTTTTGCATCGGGTGCGACAAATGTGTATAGGGGGAATCTTGAAGCTCTTTCAAATGCGGTACAGTTTCTTCAGTCCAACAAGCCTGACTATGTTGTTATGTGTGACACAACGGTAATTTGCAACATAAATTTTAAAAAAGCACTCAAAAGCCATGTGGCATCAGGTGCAGATGTTACGGTCATTGCCAGTCGTGAAGGGGGAGCATATGAATCTATAGATTCAAATCTCATATTGAAATCAGGGAAATCCGGTCTTGCGGAGGATATGTCCATAGGTCAGAGTCTTGGGGAAAATTCCATGATTGGAATGGGAATGTTTATTGTTGAAAGGAAATATCTCATAAGTATAATCAACAACTATGTTTCAAGAGGACGCTACAGTTTTGAAAGAGATTTTCTCCTTTCAAGATTTGCAGATGATTCCGTTTCGGTCAACGTTTATGAATTCAAAGGACCTGTTCTCAGAAATCACAGTATTCTTTCATACTTTAAAAACAATTTCCGCATTATGGATGAAAAAATCAGATGCGATATTTTCAATTCAAAATCACCCATATATACAAAGGTAAGAGACGAGGCACCAACCTGTTATTTTGAAAACTCAAGTGCAAAAGATTGTCTGATAGCAGATGGATGTATCATAAAAGGCAAGTTGGAAAATGCGGTGGTGTTCAGGGATGTAACCATAGAAGAGGGTGTAAAGGTGAAAAATTCAATTATTATGCAGGGGACTGTCATAGGTAAGGGGGCAAAAATAGAAAATGCCATTATTGACAAAAATGTCACCATCACCTCAGGTGTCACCTTGGTTGGCGCTCCGTCATCACCCGTAATCATTCACAAAGGGGACACAATATAGGGAGGGACGTCAATGAAAATAGTATTTGCCGCATCGGAAGGTGCACCTTTTGTAAAATCGGGCGGACTTGGTGATGTGATGGGTTCGCTTCCGTCTGCTCTTTCAAAGCTCCCTGACACAGAGGTTGCGGTTTTTGTGCCTTATTATGCAAATATCAAAAACAATCCGGAATTTGATATGGAGTTTGTAACAAGTTTTTATATGCCTCTTGCATGGCGTAATTCCTATGTGGGGATTTTCAAATATGAAATGAAAACCAAAGGAGCACCAAGAGGAAAAAGGCCCAAAGTCACATGGTATTTTATTGATAATGAATACTATTTTAATCGTGATAGCATCTACGGATATCATGACGATGTGGAAAGATTTGCATATTTTTCAAAAACTGTGTTGGAGGCTCTGATTCATCTTGACACAGAACCCGATATCATTCATTGCAACGACTGGCAGACGGGTTTTTTGCCTTTGTTTTTAAAATCACACTACAAAGACGTTGAAAAACTTTCAAGAGTCAAAACAGTTTTCACCATTCATAACATTGAATATCAGGGGAAAGCAGACAAGGATTTTCTCGGTCATGTTCTGGGAGTGGGGGAAGAGTGGCGAAATGTTTGCAGTCAGGACGGACTTATAAATGCAATGAAAACTGCCATTGTTTTATGTGACCGTCTTTCAACTGTTTCCGAAACCTATGCAAATGAAATTCAATATGCATACTTTGCTCACGGACTGGAGGGGATTATATCTGAAAATAAATATAAGACTGTGGGAATTGTGAATGGAATAGACACAGCCGTCTACAATCCCGAAAAGGATGATTCCATAGCCTTCAAATTCAAACCCTCCGACCTTTCGGGAAAGTCAAAATGCAAAGCATCACTTCAGGAAGAGCTTGGCCTTCCCGTGAGGGATGATGTGCCTATGGTTGCAATGATAACAAGGCTTGTTAAACATAAGGGTCTCGAACTTGTGGAATGGGTTGCGGACAATCTTGCCAACATGGATATTCAATTAGTGGTTGTGGGAACGGGAGATGAGCACTATGAAGAAATGTTTAAATTTCTATCATATGTTCACCCCAAAACCGTGTGCGCAAAAATCCTTTTTGATCCGGGTCTGGCAAAAAGAATCTATGCCGCATCAGACTTTTTGCTGATGCCGTCAAAGTCTGAACCTTGCGGACTTTCACAGCTCATTGCAATGCGCTACGGATGTGTGCCGATTGTGAGAGAAACCGGCGGACTTGTGGATACGGTTTTTCCCTACAACCCGGAAAACGGCGATGGCAGAGGCTTCACTTTTAAAGTGTTCAACGCCCATGATATGCTGGGAGCAGTTGAAAGAGCCGCAGAATTTTTCAAAAACAAACCTGCTCTTGATGCTTTGAGGAAAAAAATCATGAAACTTGACACAAGCTGGAAGGAAAGCGCAAAAGAATATATGCATATGTATGAAGGGATATATGATGCAAATTGGAGTTTGTCGGGGACGTAAAAAAGTCCAGACCGCAAAAAGGCAATGATATAAATTTAAAAATAGTGATAATATACTTCATAATTTGAAATGATTTCAAATAGGATGAAAAATATCTTTTCAAGATATTTTTCTAAGGATTTTGCCTTTTTGCTCTTGCCAAACCTCACCCTCGCAGTACCTTTGTACAGCTTCGGGCTACCGCGGTAATCGGGAAACATTCCCGATTACCGTTCGGTTTGACAATTCTGAATCATTTTTTCCTGTCCCCGAGTGAGAGTAAAAATTGCAAGCAATTTTTACTCTCACCATTCTCGGCTCGTTGTTAAACAGAGCGATAAATTGTAGTTTAACGTTCTAATTATGATGAACAAAACACTGTGGCGAAAGCCCTCCTTGCCTAAAGGAGGGTGGCACGCGTCAGCGTGACGGGAGGATTCATTTTATAACTCAAACACTTATAAATACTGCATTTGTGCACATTCAAATCCCTCCACCAAACTATCGTTTGGTCCCCCTCCCTT
>JAZONV010000122.1:0-2297 GCA_045654685.1 Clostridia bacterium
TGATATAATCCCCTTAGAGTAGACACTTGAAATAACAAAAATATTTCAAGACTATTCTAAGGGGGTTTTTCTATGGGAAGAAAATCTAAGTTTTCATATGAACAGAAACTAAATGCAGTTTTAGATTATGACAACGGCAAAGATTCATTAAAAGGTATTGCAAGCAAAGTTGGAGCATCGTACACAACTGTAAGAGAGTGGTATATGATATATCAGTCTCAGGGGGAAGCTGGTTTTAAGGAAACGCATACAAACAGGCATTGGAGCAAAGAGACAAAAAATCTTGCTGTATTAGAATATCTATCAGGTCAAAGTTCTTTAACAGACATTTGTAAAAAATTTAGAATTTCTACAACATATATTCTCAGACAGTGGATAAAGGTGTATAATGATAGTCATAAGGAATTGAAATCTACCGGTTCAGGAGGAAGAAAACCTATGACTAAAGCAAGAAAAACGACATTCGAAGAAAGAGTTGAAATAGTACAATTTTGTATAGCAAACGGCAAAAACTATGGTTTGACAATGGACAAATTCAATGTTTCATATCAACAAATATATCTGTGGGTCCGTAAATACGAGGAAAAAGGCGTTGACGGATTGCTTGACAGACGAGGAAAAGCAAAGCCTGAAAACGAGTTAACGGACATTGACAGATTAAAAGCTGAAAACAAAATGCTTGCAGCCAAAAATCAAGAACTTCAAATGGAGATTGATATCATAAAAAAATTGAAAGAGGTAGAAAGGAGGTTTCGTTAAGCGGAGTCAGATTTGAAGTTAAATTTATTGCCATTAAAGAATTGAACGAAGAAAAATCATATTCAGTAGCTTATCTGTGCGATAAATTGAAAGTTTCCAGAGCGGCATACTACAAATGGATTAATCGTAAACCAAGCAATCGACAGATAGCAAATGAACAACTCGCAGAGCAGATAACAGATATGTATAACGACAGCAATGGTGTCTATGGAAGTAAAATGATGAAAATACATATTAACCGGAAATATAAAACAAATCATAGCCACAAAAAGATAAGACGAATTATGCGTGCTTTAGGGTTGTACTCTGTAATCAGACGAAAAAGCAATTCATGCACTATCCGTTCACCGAAAGAACAGGCGGCTGAAAACATTTTAAACAGAGATTTTAGTGCAACTCAAATCAATCAGAAGTGGCTCACAGATGTTACTGAATTTAAGTATGGTATGGATGAAAAGGCATATTTAAGTGCGATTCTTGATTTGTGTGACAGGAGAATTGTTTCGTTCGTATTAGGTCACAAAAACAACAACGAGCTTGTTTTTGAAACTTTTGATATTGCTATCACTGAAAATCCCGGTGCAACACCGCTATTTCACAGCGACAGAGGATTTCAGTATACAAGCCCTGCTTTTAAAAACAAGCTTCAGCAGGCACATATGATACAAAGTATGTCAAGAGTAGGTAAATGCATTGATAACGGACCAATGGAGGGCTTTTGGGGTATTCTCAAAACAGAGATGTACTATTTGAATAAATTCAGCACTTACGAAGAACTTAAAGAAGCTATTGAAAAGTATATCTATTACTACAATAACAACCGTTATCAAGAAAAACTCGGTTGTTTATCGCCAATGGAGTATCACGAGTTAATGGCAGCATAAAAATATACATCCCACAAAAAAGTAGGATGTATATCATAAAATTTTTTGTTATTTACACTGTCTACTTGACAGGGATGGGTTCAAAAATTGAAACAGTTTTTTTATTTTATAATATAGGAATTTGTGCGCAAATTAGCTTATTCAAAAAAAGATTTCCTTTATGCCCCCTCTTTTTTATTTGCCTACACAAAAATTCTTAAATACCGCCGCAACAATATCTTCTGAAACTGTCGCTCCTGTAATTTCTCCCAAACAATCTATCGCTATATTAATATCCATCGCAGCTAAATCCTGAGGCAAACCTGTTTCAAGAGAATTTACAGCTTGGCAAAGCGCCTCTTTGCAACCAATCAGAGCTTCTTTATGACGCATATTTGTAATTATTTCGCCTCTGCCTGAATTTATCTCGCCGAGGGAATACATATCCTTAATTCGTGAAATCAGAAGCTCAATCCCCTCTCCTGTTTCGGCAGAAATAAGCATATCTGAAAGTTTTTCTGACTCAGCACACACGCACACATCACATTTGTTAGCGGCTATAATCCGCTTTTTGTTTGAAGTCTGCTCAATTATTTTCATATCTTCAGCAGACGGAGCCTCAGAAGCGTTAATCAAAAGAATAACTAGGTCTGCATTTTCAACAGATTTTATGGA
>JAZONV010000123.1:0-23396 GCA_045654685.1 Clostridia bacterium
GCGGTTTCTTGAAAGAATGGGGAAAATAACACCAATTGTTCCGCCGCCAAGTTTTTCTTTAACGTCTTGTGCGATATTATCAACAGTTACATAATTTCCCTGGGCTCTTGCAACGATTGATTCTGTCATGGAAATTACGTCACGGTCACGAAGTTCAAAACCTTCGCATTCTGCAGCCTCCAAAACACTTGTTGCCACGATTGTTGCAAGGTCATCACCTTCTCTTATGATTGGGCAACGGATTCCTCTTGAAGTTGTGCCTACTCTTCTTTCTTTTTTTGCCATGTGTATCCCTTCTATCTTAAAAAATTAAATATATGTTTTCTTAATATGTATCAGTTATCATGAAAAAGTGGAGTTGAAAAATATCTTTCTGCTGTATCAGGAAGTACTGTTACAACTGTTTTCCCGGGACCTAATTTTTTTGCAAGTTTTATTGCTGCAGCAACATTGGTTCCACTACTGATTCCACACATTATTCCTTCACGGCTTGCCAATTGTCTTGAAACTTCAATTGCCTCATCGTCTTTTATTATGCATATATCATCATATATTTCACAGTTTAGTATTCCCGGGATAAGACCATCTCCGATACCCATTTGCAAATGGGTACCAATTGAACCACCTGAAAGAATTGCTGCGTTTTCGGGTTCAACTGCCCATATTGTCATATCAGGATTTTTCTCTCTTAATGCCTCTCCAATTCCTGTGATTGTTCCTCCGGTTCCGATACCGGAACAAAAACCATGAATAGGTCCGTTAACCTGTTTCAAAATCTCCTGACCGGTTTGATTTCTTTGGATTTCTGTGTTGGCAGGATTTTCAAACTGTTGAGGAACAAAAACTTTGGGATTTTCCGCTTTCATTTTCAAAGCAATGTTAAGACACTCTTCTATACATTCACCAATATTGCCGTCATCATGAACCAAGACAACTTTTGCCCCATAGTGGTTCACAAGCTTTCTTCTTTCTTCGCTTACAGAATCAGGCATTATGATGATTGTCTCATAACCTCTGACTGCTCCCACAAGCGCAAGGCCAATACCTTGATTACCACTTGTAGGTTCAACAATTATTGTATCAGAATTTATTATACCCCTTTTTTCAGCATCTAATATCATATTGTATGCAGTTCTTGTTTTAATCGAGCCACCAATATTCAAGCCTTCAAATTTCACAAGTATATCTGCCATGGTATCATCCACCATGTGATTAAGACGTATAATCGGGGTATTTCCCATTGCTTCAAGAATATTATTGAATACCATTGAACTAAGTCTCCATATGAATAAAATTAAAATACCTTTATATTTTACCATAAAAGTACAAAACATTGCAATATTTATATGACAAAATTTTCATAAAATGTTAAAATTTTTTTGTTAAAATGGTAATGAGATACCACATAATTGCGATATCTCATTATTTTAATATCAATTTATCGGTTCAAAATCAGCAGCACCATGTTTACAAAGAGGACAGATAAAATCATCCGGCAAAACATCGCCCTCATAAACATATCCGCAAATTTTACAAACATATCCTTTTTTACCATCTGATTCCGGTTTTGGTTTTACATTTTCAAAGTAATATGAATATGTCATTGTTTCTTTGCTATCTATAACCCTTGCCTCGGTTACCGTACAGATAAACATTCCATGTGTATCAAGATCAACATATTCCTCAACTTTCAAAGACATGAAAGAGTTAATATATCTTGGCAAAAATACTAACCCATTGTCAGATCTTTGAACTTCTGTATCTGCAAACTTATCTGTGTTTCTTCCGCTTGTAAATCCATATTTTTCGAAAACAGAGAATGGAGCTTCCACACTAAGACAATTAACATTCATTTTACCGGTCTGCTTTATAACATGATGTGAATAATTATCTTTATTAATTGTTACCGCTACCTTATTTGGTACATTTGTAACCTGAGTTACAGTATTAACTATAAGACCATTATCTTTTTTTCCATCATTAGAAGTTACAACATATAGTCCATATCCGATTTTAAAAAGCGCATCAAGATTGTTCTTGTTTGCTGTTTTATCAGAACGTTCAAGGTAATCTTTGCAAAGTTCTGTTGCCATATTTCCAATTTCTTCAAGATTATCATTGTTTAATGCAGACTTTATGCGAACCGTTGTATCAATCCATGTTATATTCTTGCTTTTTTCAAACATGTTTTTCATTATTTTAGCAGCCAATGGCGCCCAACTTCCGTTTTCTATAAGACCAATTGTTCTGCCTTGATAGTTCCGTTCTGTAAGATTATCAATGAAATGCTTCATGAATGGGAAAATCTCACCATTATATGTTGTTGTGGCAAGAACAAGTTTTCCATATCTGAAGGCATCCTCAACAGCCTCTGCCATGTCACTTCTTGCAAGGTCGCATACAACAACCTTGGGGCAACCCTTTTCACGAAGTTTTTCAGCAAGAAGAGTTACTGCTTTTTTTGTATTTCCGTAAACGGATGTATATGCAATCATGATTCCATCCGTTTCAACCCTGTATGATGACCAGATATCATAAAGATTGATATAATATCCGAGATTCTCAGAAAGAATCGGCCCATGTAAAGGACATATTTTCTCAATGTCAAGCATTGCTGCTTTTTTCAGAAGGTTTTGTACTTGTGTTCCGTACTTTCCGACAATTCCTATATAATATCTTCTTGCCTCGCATGCCCAATCTTCTTCGATGTCAAGTGCACCAAACTTGCCAAATCCGTCAGCAGAGAAAAGAATTTTATCCTTACTGTCATAAGTAACCATAACTTCAGGCCAATGCACCATGGGCGCAAATACGAATGTGAGATCATGACTTCCGAGAGAAAGCGTTGCACCATCTTCAACCATATGCTTATTACTTATTGTAAGGTTGGGAAAAAATGCCGAAATCATGTCAAAAGTTTTTTTGTTTGCAACTATTGTTGCATCAGGATATGCTGCCATGAAGCTTGCAATGTTGGCAGAATGGTCGGGTTCCATATGCTGAACTATAAGATAATCAGGTTTTTCAGAACCGAGAACACCTTGGATATTATCAAGCCATTCATGAGTAAAACGAGCATCAACAGTATCAAAAACTGCAATTTTTTTATCAACCAAAACGTAAGAATTATAGGACATTCCGTTTGGAACAACATACTGTCCCTCAAAAAGATCAATGTTATGGTCATTGACACCCACATAGAATAAATCATTAGTTATCTTTGTCATGTTTTCCTCCTTGTATTATGTCATGTACGACAAATATACTTTATATTTTTAGTGTAACCCATTTACCAAGTTTAAAACGTGTTGCTGCACATATAAACCTAATCATCTGATCAGATAATATACCAAGCCATACTCCGTATATTCCCATCTTAAATCCATAACAGAATACGTATGAAGCAACAGTCCTGACAAAAGTTACACTTATTGCTGATACTACCGCAGTGTACAAAGTGTCTCCCGCACCTCTTAGACATCCCATATAAATAACCTGTCTTATTTGGAAAAGAATTGACACAAGTACTAAGTACACCAGATATATTCCGATTTCAACAATCTCTTTCTCTTCAAAAAATGCACCCATTAAAAGTTTTGCACCAAAGAAATATAACATTGAAACAAAAATTGAAATTATACCGCCCACATTCTGGCATTTTTTTCCATATTGTTTCGCAAGTTCGGGATTGTTCTGTCCAAGGCTTCTTCCAATAAGTGCAACTGCCGCCGCTTGCAAGCCGTCGCCAAAAGAGAAAGAAAGTCCACATAGATTCATGCCAACCTGATGTGCAGCCATTGCATACGTACCTTGCTTTGCGGCCATAACAGCAGTTGTCATAAAACCTACTCTCATAAGAAGTTGTTCAAAGAAAATACCGTAACCGACTTTTGTTATGTTTTTCAAATATGCAAATTTCGGTTTAATTTTATTTTTAAAAATGTATATAAGGCTTATGAACACCTCTTCTTTTATAATCGACACTATGCTCATAACTGCCGCAACAACAGTTCCGAGAACAGTCGCTATTGCAGCACCTCTGATTCCGAGTTTTGGAAATCCGAATTTACCATTTATGAGAATGTAGTTAAAAATAATATTAACAATGTTAGATGTCACGTTTGTTCTCATGGTAATTTTTGTATTCCCTGCTCCACGTTGAGCGGAATTAACGCAAATCTGTATACAATTAAACACTATACCAGATAAAATTATCTTGAAATATGTTACTGCATCATCATGAGTATCCGGAGTAGTTCCGCATAGTTTCATTATGGGTGATGCAAACATTACACCTGCAACACTTATAAATACAACAAGAATAAGACTCGTTATTATTGCTGTAAGAAATATACCATTTGCCTTCCCTCTTTCATTTTGTCCAAATCTTCTTGCAACTAAAGCAGAAAGCGAAATACTTATTGCAAAAAATATGGCAAGAGCACAAAATTTGGGTTGTGTTGTAAGACCTACAGCCGCAACAGATGAGGCACCGAGGGCACTTACCATATAAGAATCCACAAGTCCTGCAAATGATGTAAAAAAAGACTCGAGTATAGCAGGAACTGACATATTCAAAACATTTTTAGTTATTGAATTGTTATTTTTGCTGCCCATGATTTAACACCTCTAAACCCTGTTGTTTATGCTTGTTTTTTACCACTATAGTTAAGCATGAAAATACCTATACACACAAGAATAAGGGTTACAATAAGATTCACTGCAGATACGTTAGAATTTTCTGACGCAAGCATTATTTTAGAAAGGATAACTCCGAAAACAGGAATCATAAAACTGTATATTGAAACCTTTGATACAGGATTGTGCTTAAGAAGAACACCCCAAAGTGAATATGCAATTGCTGAAAGCAGAGAAAGATATGTAAGCACGCCAATTGCCTTTGCAGATGTAATTGTTATATGACCGCCAAGGAAAAAGCCGACAACAATCATAAAGGAAGCGCCAATTACAAACTGATATCCGCTTATAATTACAGGGTCTTCATATTTTGAATATCTTTTCATAAGTGTGGATGAAATCGCATATGATATGGAAGAAAATAAGACGAAAGCATCTCCTGTAAAATTCATTCTCAAATCAAGACCATCAAGATTTACAACAACAATTCCGGCAAACCCTATTATACATGCAATAATTTTTTTGATTGTGAGTTTTTCCATTTTAAAAATAAGACTTGAAATTAAAATAGCAAAAAAAGCATTTGAACCGCTTATGATTGTTCCTTTAACACCGCTTGTGTTTGCAAGGCCGATGTAGAAAAACAAATACTGAATAACCGTCTGAAAAGTTCCAACCGTCGTTATCTTTCCAAGGTTTTGTTTTTTTGGATACAAGAATTTCCTTCTTGCAATACTGTATATAATAATTGTCAGTATTCCGGCAAATGCAAAACGAATTCCCGCGAAAAGAATTGTTGATGCTACATCTTTCTCGGGCATCATAAGTTCATATCCAACTTTTATAAAAGGAGTTGCACTCCCCCAAAGTGCGCAACATAAAAGCGCGCATATCCCCACAAATATTGTGTTTGTAAAAATTCTGTTTTTAGTTTTTTCCATTGTTAAATCACTCTTTCATGAAATCTAATTATTTTTCAAAAAGTCCGGCAACACAAATCTGTGACGATTCGTTTACAAGGTGTACATAAATACCTGTATTGGTTTCCATTACACATACATCCATAATTTCTCCAAGATATGCCGGTTTTTTGTATATAATCTGCGCTTTTGTAAAGTTATAATCAAAAGGCAAGGCATCCATCAATATTTCTGCGCCTTTTTGATTGTTGAGATGCATATTAGTGTCAATATCATGATTTGAAATTTTAACCTTATATGATGCTTTCTCAACATCAACAATTTTTAGTTTTTTATAAGTAAAACATTCCTCATCAAAATCATAATATGAATATGAATTCTGCATATCGGGTAACACCGGAGAGATTTTGTTCTTTTCTGTATTAAAAAGAAACCAATTTGCCACAGTATTTGCTATAACCTCACCATTTTGTCTGACAATACAGCATCTTTCAGATGTTGCCCCTTTCAATGTTTTCACTCCGGTTGAAACGTCTACAGGAACTCCTGTTTTTGCAGGTTTTACAATTTCAATATTAATACCTTGTAACAGCCATGCAAGATTAAGTTCTTTTAATTTGTGTATACCAAATCCAACACGCTCTGAATCTTTTATGGCAACATCCTGAATCATATCAAGAATTGCGCCTGTCTTTATGGTGTCAAAATTTTTATAATCACCATACCTTGTTTCATACGATTGAGTAAACATATATCCTCCGAAAAATCATTTGTTTATTATTTCTTTAAGAATATCTTTTATTTTATTTATATCTGCGTCTTTACATGGCGTGTTGTCCGACAAACAAACCGCAGCAGCAACTCCTGCTCCCTGTCCTGTAATATAACATCCCGGAATAACTCTTACAGATGCCTGCATATAGTGGTCTGTGCCGATAGTCTTTCCGGCAACAAGAACATTTTTCAATCCTATCGGAACAAGACTTCTATATGGAATACTATAACTGCCACCCTTTTCGTGACGCATTGAAATTGAATTAAGAAAATCTTTCATTCCATTTTTATCACTTGTCAGCGGATGTATGTCTATAGGATAAGAATATCTTCCAATTTCATCTTCAAAAGGTTCTGTTTTAAAGAAATCATCTTTATTTAACATATATTCGCATTTAATTCTTTTGGACTCTCTTATGCCTATATAATCTGCACTTCTGATTAGTTTTGCCTTTTCACATCCGGGAACATATTCGGTATAATATTTTTCATACTCTTCAAGGATTCTTCTCCCGAGAAATGTTGCTTCAGTAAGACTTTCTGTGCTTCTGTCATCAACCCCGAAACAATGTCCCACATTTCCACCACCAACGCCAACATCAGGCATATTTGGTTTTATTCCGGGAAGGATTGTATCATACTGTGAGAACACGCCATCATCATATGCCGCTTCGATATTGTCACCATCAATCCCCATTTTCTTTCTTTCAAAATCAACCCCTGCCCAAAGAGAGCAAAGTGTTGCACTCATTGTTTTTTTATTTTCATCTCCATATTCATATTCTGCACCGGCAAGTGCACATAAACTTCCGTTTCCGGTACAATCTATAAAATATTTTGATTCTATTGCATACATACCTTCATTGCCGGATACAATAACCTGACTAACATACCCGTCACTACATACAACATCAACAATTCTTGTATAAAAAAGAACCTTAACGCCGCTTTCGCAAACAAGTTTATCATAAAGTCTTTTAAGAACTTCAGGTCTATAATAATGACCATATTTACTATCCTTTATATCAAAGCCGAGAGAGTTGAAGATTTCTTCACCAAAACCTTTACTTACAACTTCTATTCCATCGTCAAAATTAACGAGTTCAGGAACCCCGGAAAGCGTACTTGCACCACCGAAAGTACCGGACTGTTCAACAATAAGAACTTTTTTTCCAAGCCTTGCAGCAGTTGTTGCCGCAGCTACACCGGAAGGACCACCACCTGCAACTACAATATCGGTTATGTATTTAACATCAAGTTCTCTTGATATTGAAATTTTTTTCACAAAAAAAATCCTCCTAATTTAGTCATAAGTACAAATTAAAATATATTATATCATATACACCGCAATAAATCCAGTATTTTTTTCACTATAGACATAAGCACATAAAAATGTTATAATATTTAGGAAATGAGGTGTACATATGAAAATTTTTATAGCATCGGATATTCATGGTTCTTCATACTACTGTGAAAAAATGATTGAATCTTTCAAAAGAGAAAATGCTGATAAAATGCTTCTTTTGGGAGATATTCTCTATCATGGTCCAAGAAATGATCTTCCCAAAGATTATAATCCCAAAAAAGTTATTACTCTTCTGAATGAATTGAAGGATAAAATTCTGTGCGTCAGAGGAAACTGTGACACAGAGGTTGACCAGATGGTGTTATCTTTTCCTGTTCTTGCTGACTATTGCATCATACATGATGAATTCACCACAATGTATGCAACTCATGGGCACATCTACAACAAAGATAATTTACCTCCACTTTCCCCAGGAGACACACTTGTCAGCGGTCATACTCACATTCCCGTAAATCAAACAGAAAATGGTTATCATTTTATAAATCCGGGTTCTGTTTCCATTCCGAAAGAAGGAAGCCAAAACGGATATGTGATTTACGAAAAAGGCGAATTTGTTCATAAAAATCTTTAAAACAAATCCTATCAAACGGATGAAGAACTAATCATGTTTTTCATCCGTTTCTTGTTGCTTAAAAAAACTTGTGACATCATATACTTTATCTGTATTGTAATCAAAGGCCAAAACAACCGAGTCAAATTTCTCAAATCGAAAATGTTTTATTATAGCTTTCGCCGGAACGTTATAGTATTCGGGCATGATTTTTGATTTTATTTCTTCATCTCTTAAAAACGTATACACTTCATCAGATATCTTGAATTTTTCATCTGTATTGCACCATGTTGGTAGTTTTCCGGGATGCATTGAAATTATATAATCTTTTCTGAGTGATTGCTCAAAACTCGCACCTTCACAACTATAGCAACCATACAAAACCTTATATAATCTATCTTTTGACAATGATGTATTTATCAGTTGGTTTTTTCTGAAATATTTAACCAAATCAGAAAAAACAGAAAATGGATTGTCGTTTTTTTGGAACAAATAATCAAATGTATTAGTAAATGAACCGCTGTTATAGTACTTATCAAAAACAAAATCCATATCTTTCAAAAAAATAATATCGTCATAAGTCATATACTTTGAGGATATAATTTCATATGGCGACTTTTCTCTGTATTTGATATCATATCTATGCGCTTCATTCCGCATGGCTGACCCTTTAAGGACCTTCAAAAATCCAAGTTGAAGAACATGAGGCCGCAAACCCATAACATCATTGAAAGACTTCTCAAAACTTTGTATGTCTTCATAAGGCAGACCGGCTATCAGATCAAGATGTATATGTATGTCTGTTTCATCAAGAAGTTTTTTTATGTACGTAAATAATTTGTTTTTATCGCATACCCTGTCTATTGCTTTAAGTGTTTTTTCGTTGGTGGATTGTACTCCTATTTCAAATTGCAGTTTTTCAGGCGGGATATTTTTCAAGACTTCGATCGTCTCATCATTTAAAAGTTCCCCGGTGATTTCCATATGAAAGCGTGTTGTTCCCTTCAGAGATCCGATATGCCTCCACAAATCTATTGCTCTTTTTCTGTCAGCATTGAAAGTTCTGTCTACAAATTTAACAAGAGAAATATTACTTGAATCAAACAGAGTAAGATCTTTTTTTGTCTCTTCCATATCTTTAAATCGAACATTCCCTTTTTCGCCCGACAGACAATATTTGCATGAATACGGGCAACCTCTTGAAGACTCGTAGTACAATATTTTTCCGTTCAATTCCTCATTTTCCAAATCGTACGGAAAAGGAATAGAAGAAAAAGTCACAGGTTTTGAAAATCCCAAATCAACAATTTCACTATTTTTTCTGTACATAATGCCGGTATACGGCAAATCATCACAATTTACCAAACTGTTTATTAATTCTGGGAAAACATTCTCTCCTTCGCCTTTCAATATATAATCTATATACGGATGCATTTTCAATATATCACCCGAATCATAACTCACTTCAGGACCGCCGAGAACTATAACAATATCAGGATTCATTTTCTTTAAATCAGAACATATCTGAAGAACAAAATCAATATTCCAAATATAACATGAAAACGAAACAACATCCGGACTTTGCAAAATAATACTTCTTTCTACGGATATAATGTTATCATTAATACTATATTCACAAATGTTTGCATCACAGATATTCTTTGTTTTTTGATACAAATATCTTATCGCAAGATTTGTGTGAACATATTTGGCATTTACACCTACAAGCAACAATTTCATACTATCACCATTATTCTATTGTGTTTTTAATAAAAATTTCCTTAATTATTCCTGACAATTCCGGAGAATAATGTTCACCCTTTATACTGATGTTGTGGGGAGATCTGGAAATTAAATGATTTATTATCTCATCATTTGAAACATGAACCGGTTTGTCATTATCAAACGTGATATAGCACTCCGATTCTGAAGAAAATTCTACATTTGCACATTCAGTTGTGTTATATGACAGCGAAGAATAAGTTCTTAAAAGTTCGAGAAATCTCATTCTCTCTTTTTCATAACTTCTTTTTTCACATATTTCATCTATTACATCATATATGGTTAACATAATTATTTTTATGTTAAACATTAAATAGCTATCAACATGCAGTATTTTATTTGTTTCAAGTTGTTTTTTCATTTTAAGAAAAACGGATTTATCAACTAATTTTTTTGATAAAATACACATAATATACGCTGCATCATCAATATCGAGAAGTGGATATTCATCATACACCTTGGAAAGAATATGATTTTTAAGATGAAATTCAATATAGAATTCTACCATCAAATCCATTATAGAACATATGTCATTACACACAAGATCAATTTTATATCCAAAATAGTCATAATCAATATTGTAAATTATGCCAAGATTGTCAAAGCACCGCGAAAAGTATTCACAAAACGCTTTATCAGTTCCAATATACAGAACAATCTTCATCATTGTCCACCCTTTAAAGAACCACTATCTGATTACGATAGCAGATCCTATATCCATTAATGATTGTTCCGAAAGAGAAATAAGTTCGACACCTGCCATTTTACAAAACACTCTGATTTTTTCTGAATCAGGATGAGTATCAATATTTCCGTTAACTGCAATAATGTTATCGCCAAGCTTGAAAGACGAACCGCCCAAAAATCCATAATCGTATCCGGGAAGTTCAACAAAACCGGGTCTTATATCCATAATATTGCACCCTGCTTTTTTCATAACATCACTCATTCCTTTGTCAGCTGTTATAAACTTATTATCATCCACAACACACAAAGAGCATCTGCTGTACCCTTGAGATACATCTATACAATCCAGTTCCGATAAATTTTTCTTTAAAATTGTATCTGTGTATTTAAAATTGTGAACAGCTTTGCTTTCGGTAACAGTTATATTGTATGCAATATCATAAGGATAGTTACTGGATAATTCTGTATTTCCTTTTATCAGATTAAGGTTGTATATATCAAAAATATTTTTATAATATCCGTATGATTCAGGAGCACATATATATTTATCTCCAAGTTGTACAATCTGCATATCTGCATGCTTCCATAATGGTTTTGACACGTTTGTGTTGCAAAACGATGAATAAATCCTTATACCAAAAGTTTCTATTTTTTCTTTTGATTCAGGATATAAGTCATCAGAAATTATTAATGCTCTGTAAAATTGTGATTTATTATAACCGGACATTGTAACACAATCCTTTTTTCAGCATAATATAAATTAAAACAACTAACCGGATTATCCGATTAGTTGATTATATAGCCGCAGAACATATTTTTGTTCTGCGGCACTTTTGATATTATTTGATATCTATCACATTTTGAGCAGCCAAAAGAACTGCAAGCCTTGCAGTTTCAAACGTCAACCCACCCTGAAAATATGCTGTATAGGGCGGAACAACCGGGCCATCTGCAGAAATTTCTATTGATGCACCTTGAACAAATGCCCCTGCAGCCATAATAACCTTATTTTCATATCCCGGCATATCCCAAGGAGACGGAACAACAAAACTATCTATAGGAGCTCCTTGTTGTATTCCTCTGCAAAAAGCAATCAGTTTTTCTTCGGAACCAAGTTTAACGGATGTTATAATATCGCATCTTTTTTCATTGATGCCGGGATTTACTTCGTAGCCTAATTCTTCAAACAAAGCACCGCAAAAAATGCCGGCTTTTACTGCATTACATACAATATGAGGCGCCATGAAAAATCCTTGATACATACTGCGGTTATTGCCAAGACTTGCACCACATTCCCTGCCTATTCCTGGGCATGTAAGTCTATATGACACCTTTTCTACAGCATCTTTTGTTCCGACAATGTATCCACCGGACATGGCAAGACCGCCACCGGGATTTTTGATGAGTGAACCAACAATCAAATCTGCTCCAACATCACAAGGTTCTTTCTCTTCTACAAATTCACCATAACAGTTATCAACAATACAAATAATGTCTTTATTATAGGATTTAACAAAAGAAATTATCTCACCTATTCCCTCAACACTATATGTATCACGCCAATCATAGCCTTTTGAACGTTGAATAAGCACTGCTTTAACCGTTGAATCAAGTGCATTTCCCAAAGACTCAAAATCGACTTTAGAGTCTATCATATCAACCTGACGATAGTCTACTCCAAAATCTTTCAAAGAACCGCTTGAGCCCTCGCGAATACCAATTACTTCTTCAAGAGTATCATAGGGTTTGCCGGTTGCAGCAACAAGAGTATCACCCGGACGTAAAATTCCATAAAGACATGTTGATATTGCTGCAGTACCATTCACTATATTATGACGTACAAGCGCATCTTCACCGCCAAAAACCTGTGCATAAATTTTATCAAGAGTATCTCTCCCGAGATCGTCATAACCATATCCGGTAGTAATGCCAAGATGAGCTTCAGAAACATTATTATCAGCAAAAGCCTTCAAAACCTTTAAGGAATTATATTCACAAATCTTTTCGGCCTGCTCGTATAGTTTTTCTGCCTTAGCATCAGCTGTTTTGGCAATTTCAAGAAGTTTATCACTGATTTTGTAATCATTTTTCAAAATGTTATTTACCATAATGATTGATTCCTTTAACTGTTATACCCTATTTCAAAAGCTTTAAGGTTGATTTCAAGAAATTTTGATGGAACTGTTTCTTTTATCACATCTATCCATATCTCTTTATCAACACCGCTGATTTTTGCAAAGCTACCAATCAAAACTACATTCACAGCTTTAACTGTACCTGCTTCTACTGCACCTTTCAAAGCATCAATTGCTGTTACGTTTTCAACTTTTGAATTAATTTTACACATTATGTCTTCAGGATACTTCATTGCACCTGTGATAACAGGCATTGGATCCATCTGCTGTGTGTTTACAATAAGATGGCCATCCTTTTTCAAATATGGCATCCATCTATACGCTTCAAGTTCTTCAAAAGCAAGCAGGAAATCAGCTTCACCTTCAAAAATGAGCGGAGAATATACTTTATCATCATATTTTACATATGTTACAACACTTCCGCCTCTCTGACTCATGCCATGAACTTCGGAAACTTTAACATCATATCCGCATTTTATCGCAACATTTCCGATTATGCGGCTTGCAAGAAGAGTTCCTTGTCCGCCAACTCCAACGATCATAACCTTACTCATTATCAGCACCTTCTTTCTTGATTGCTCCAAACTTACATACATTCATACAAAGACCGCATCCGTTGCATTGAGATGCATCTATGCTGATTTTTCCATCATTTATAGATATAGCAGGGCATCCGAGTCCCATACACATTTTACAATTTTTACATTTTTCAGAATCAATATAGCATGGAGCACCATAATTAACATTCTTCAAAAGTGCACATGGACGTTGAGAGATAATTACTGATGGTTCATCTGATGCAATTTCTTCTTTTACTACTTTTTCAAAATTTTCAAGATCAAACGGATCTGCAACAACAACGCGTTCAATTCCAACAGCATTTGCAAGTTTAACAAGATCAACATTTCTTGTAACTTCGCCTTTGATAGTGAATCCTGTTGTGGGATTCTGCTGATGTCCTGTCATTCCGGTGATTGAGTTGTCAAGAATGAGAACCGTTGACACACCCTTATTATATACAACATCAATAAGACCTGTTATTCCGGAATGAATAAATGTTGAATCACCAATAACTGCAACAACATTTTTTGTATTTTCCTTACCACGTGCTTTTTCCATACCATGTGCCATACCAATTCCGGCACCCATGCACACGCAATAATCCACACTATTAAGAGGTGCCAAAGCACCGAGTGTGTAGCATCCGATATCACCGCAAACGGTGATTTTAAGTTTTTTAAGAATGTAGTACATTCCACGATGAGGACATCCGGGGCACATAACAGGAGGACGTACGGGAATTTCTTCGTCAACAGATATTATTTCAGGCGAATCTACACCAAGAATTGCTTTTTTAATCATCTGAGGATTATATTCACCAAGTTTAGTGAATATTTCTTTCCCCACCACATCAATTCCTATTGATTTACAAAAATCTTCAATAACCGGATCAAGTTCTTCAATTACATAAATTTTATCAACTTTTGACGCAAATTCTTTAACAAGTTTTTCACTTATCGGATATGTTATACCAATTTTCAGGAAACTTGCATCAGGAAGAGCTTCTTTTGCATACTGATATGATATACCACATGTGATAACGCCTATTTTGGTATCTTTTATCTCCATTTTATTAAATGGACAATCATATCCGTATTCGGAAATATCTACGCATCTCTGTTCAACAATCTCATGACGTTTTTTTGCCATAGCAGGCATCATAACATACTTTCCGGGATTTTTTTCTATGTCTTTAAGTTTATAGTCACATCTTTCGCCAAGTTCAACAAGACTCTGTGAATGAGCAACTCTTGTGGTAAGGCGAAGAATTACGGGAGTATCAAACTTTTCGCTAAGTTCATAGGCGAGTCTTGTAAATTCCTTACATTCTTCACTGTCTGATGGTTCAACAACCGGTATTTTTGATGCCTTGCCATGGTTACGGGTATCCTGTTCATTCTGTGAACTGTGAAGCCCCGGATCATCAGCAACTACTGCAACCATACCGCCATTTACGCCGGTATATGACGCAGTATATAAGGGGTCAGCTGCAACATTAAGTCCAACATGCTTCATTGCAGTCATACTTCTTGCGCCACCAAAGCTTGCGCCAATTGCAACTTCTGCGGCAACCTTTTCATTACAAGCCCATTCTGAATATATTTCATTATACTCTTTTGCAACAACTTCCGTAACTTCGGTACTTGGAGTACCGGGATAAGAAGAAACAACTGTAACACCGGCCTCAAACGCACCGCGAGCAACAGCCTCGTTTCCAAGCATTAATTTTTTCATTGGTATTACCTTCCTTATTTTTTATATAAATTATATTTTATCACATTATTATGCAAAAATAAAGTCTTTTTTTGAAATTTCACATACAAGTTTTACACAAGATTTAATATCATTTTTGTCTGCTCTCTCACAAGTTGTGTGAATATATCGTACCGGAAGAGATATAGCACCTGTAATTGCACCGCTTTTAACAGTTTGCATTGCTCCGGCATCGGTTCCTCCGAAATTTAATATTTCAAACTGATAACTTATATCAGCATCTATGGCACAGTTGGTCATAAAATCTCTGTAAGCCTTGTGTGTTATTACCGACTTATCCATAATTTTTATTGCAGCTCCGTTCCCGATTTTTACTTCGGAAACTTCACATCCCGGTGTGTCACCGGTATCTGTCACATCAACAGAAACTGCAATATCAGGTTCAATCGAATATGCCGCAACTTTTGCCCCTCTCAATCCTATCTCTTCCTGGGATGAAAACAAAAAATATAAGTCATAGGGACTTGTACGTATTCGTTTTATCGATTCTATAAGGATATACACCCCTGCCCTGTTATCAAGAGCTTTTGAAACAACCTGTTTTTCTGTTTCGTGATATTCTCCGACAAACGAAGCTGTATCTCCATATGAAATAAGTTTTAGTGCTTCATCTTTGTTTTTAGCACCAATATCAATATACATGACAGATTCTTTCAAATCTTTTTTTACATCGGTTTTATTTTCGAAACACACAGTTCCGCAGACACCATTTTCAAAAACAACTCTCTGATATAGCGACGCATAGACATCAACCCCACCTACAGGAGAAAAGTATACAAATCCATTGTCATCTATATAATTTGCCATCAACCCTATTTCATCTGTATGTGCACTAAAAAGAAGTTTTTTTCCATTACCTTGTTTTCTCGCTATTAAATTTCCAAGAGAATCAGTATACATCTCATCTACGAAATCTTTGATTTCGTTTTTTATTATTGATATGACAGCATTTTCACTTCCGGATACAGCTGTAGCTTGTGTCAGTTGCTTTAATAATTCCATATTTACCTCCTTTATACGATACACACGTAGTCATCCATCTGATTGATAACCGCACGAACAAGTCTTTTCATTTCATCAAAATCTCCACCATCAAACACACAATTCGGAGAGTGGATATATCTGCACGGAAGAGATATTGAGCACACTTTGCAACCTGATGCGCCTGTTTGTATCTCTCTTGCATCATTTCCGCCATTTGACGTGAGTTTATATTGATATTTTATCTCTCTTTCATCAGCAACTCGCGTGATAAATTTTCTAAACTCCACATCAGAATAAGAGCCTCTGTCCATTAGAGTTATCACAGGTCCTTTACCAAGATGGGTGCCGTATAAATTCTTCTTTGAGAAAGCCACATCGGAGGCCGTAGTTGCCTCAAGAATTATTGAAACATCAGGATCTATTCTTCTTGACAAAACTTTTGCACCACGAAGTCCGGTTTCTTCTTGTACGGTGAAGCAAAAATATATGTCCATATCATACTTATCTTTCATAAGCTCCATCATGATAGCACATCCGGCACGATCATCTATGGCTTTACCTTTAAAACGACGATTGTACAATCTTTTAAATTCGGATTTGAAAGAAACATAGTCACCTTTGGATGCATATTTTTGTGCGTCTTCTTTATCCTTTGCACCTATATCTATATACATATCTTCATATCGAACAACCCTGGAGCGCTCTTCTTTAGATTGCAAATGAACTGCTTTGATTCCTATTATCCCTTCTGTTTGGTTCCGGCACAAAAGCACTTTTTTGGCAAGCAGTACTCTGTCATCAATACCACCTACGGGAGTAAACTTTAAATATCCTTCATCTGTAATGTCGGTAATAATCAATCCAACTTCATCCATATGTGCAAATATTGCAACTTTTTTGTCCGAATCGATTTTTCCTTTTTTGTGAAATATCAAATTACCCATGGAATCAACTATAGTTTCATCACTATATATTCTCACCTGGGATAATATGAAATCAGAAACAGACTTTTCATTACCGGATACTCCGTTAATTTCAGTTAATATTTTCAGCATAATATATCCTCCGTCTTATCAAAGGATTTTAAAAATTCACATAATGCATCTGAAGTTTTTTCGCAATCATCCAATTGAATTGTTTCAACCGGAGTGTGCATATACTTGAGAGGTAAGGAAATCAAAAGGGTGGGTATTCCTTCTCTTGATGTTTGAATCGACCACGCATCAGTCCCGGTATTTCCGCCTTCAACTTCAATCTCATACGAAACATCTATACTTTTTGCCGCTTTTTCAAAAGCAGAAACAAGTGACGGATGGATGTTTGGTCCAACACATACGCACGGTCCTGAACCACACGTTATGCCGACCTTGCTTTCGTCGGGTGTTTTTGCATGGGTAACGTCCATTGCTATTGCCATGTCCGGATTTACACAATAGGCCGCTGTCAATGAACCGCGAAGTCCAACTTCTTCCTGAACACATGCACACAGATACAGATTATATCCAAGATCTGTATTCATCAGCTTATCTGCACAATCAATAAGAACAGCAAGCGATGCCCTGTCATCCATACATTTAGAATAGGCATAACCATTTTTCAGGCTCATATACTCTGAGTCAAATGTTATCATTGCCCCTATCCCTATATTTTCCATCGCTTCATCATATGACATACCAACATCAATATACATCTTGTCAAAACCAACAACCTCGCAATAATCTTTTGACATCATCATATGAGGTGGTTTGGCTCCTACAATTCCGGTATACTTTGATTTTCCATGGACAATAACCGATGACGACAGCATGATTCGAGGATCAATCCCACCAACAGGCGAAACGAGAAGAAAACCGTTTTCGTCTATGGATTTAACCAGAAACCCTATCTCATCTATGTGTGCTTCAAGCATCACCTTCCCGTTGCCGGTTTTGGATTTTTTTAGAGCAATAACATTCCCCATATTGTCTCTGTATACGTCATCGAATTTTGACGAAAACAATTCAAAAAGATAATCACCTATGTCATTTTCGTATCCGGAAATTCCGTTTAACTCAGTAAGTTTTTTTATATAATCAGATATACTCATTCTATCCCCCGTCTTAAAGTGAATTTACAATATTTTTAAAGTCTTTTCCTCTTTCTTCAAAATTCGTGTACATATCAAAACTTGCACATGCGGGAGAAAGAATAACAGACACATCTTTTTTATCGTCAACCATTCCTTTTGCAAGAGAAAATGCATACTTGACAGCTTGTTGCATATTCTCTGCTTTTGTCACGGGAAAATCACCTCGAATGTCCACTTCTTTTTTTATTTTATCTGCCGTAACTCCTATTAACACAAGAGCACTCACCTTCATATGAATTACAGAGGCAAGCTTATCAAACTCAAGATTTTTATCATAGCCGCCTGCAATCAAAACAATTTCATGAGCAGGATGAGCGTTGAGACCTGCGATGGTTCGTGTGGGAGTTGAGCCGATAGAATCGTTATAGAAAGAAACACCTTCCAACTTTCTTACAAACTCCATTCTATGTTCCACACCCGAAAAATTTCTCGCAACGTATTTTATTGTGTCTACGCTTACAAAAGGATATACTGCGCAAATTGCAGCAAGATAATTTTCGACATTGTGAGTTCCTTTAATTCTGATTTCCGACGTATCAATAATTTTTTCGCCTCTATACACAATGCACCCATCCTCAACATATGCACCATCAGCTTTATCAACACGACTGAACATATCATTTTCGAATTTATAATCATTTCCCAAGGATAAGGTTATATCATTATCTGCATTCAGCACAAGTTTGTTTCCTGTTTTATGAAATTTATATACGTTAGATTTTGCTTCAACATATTCATCCATATCAACATGATAATCAAGATGGTTCGGTGTTATATTTGTTATAAGTGAAATATCCGGAGAAACTCTCATTGTCTGAAGCTGAAAACTTGATAGTTCAAGAACAACCATATCATCTTCATATATATCATCTAAATTTGCAAGAAGAGGTTTGCCTATATTTCCACCTACATGTGTCCGATATCCTTCACGCTTAAGCATTTCATATATGAGAGTGGTTGTAGTTGTTTTCCCATCACTTCCCGTGACACCAATCACCTTACATGGGCAAAGGGCTATAAAGATTTCTATTTCTCCGGTAAGTATTTTTCCTTTTTCGACTGCCTGTTGAATCTCGGGAGTGCTTGCTTTTATACCCGGAGATTTAATTATTATGTCAACATCATCCAAATAATCAAGATAGTCTTCTCCAAGATATAATTTTTCACAGAATTTCTTCAGGGATGTTAAAACTTCAGGTTTGAATTTTTCCTCACTTTTTCTGTCACATCCATATACAACAGCACCAAGCTGTGTCAAAAACTCTATAGCCGGAACATTACTCACTCCGAGTCCGAGAACGCCAACTTTCTTTCCTTTTATAAATCCTTTAAACAACTCATAATTTGCATTAAACATATTAACACCACTCTATCACAATTTTTGTATATATTAAAGAAAAGCCAAACGAAATGTTTGGCTTTTAAAAACATAATTACCCCGCTATGCCGTTACATGGGGACATATTTTTAACCTGCTATGCAGGTGGACTCCGCCTGACTGCTTAAATGTTTCCATGTACATGCATGGTCTACAGCCACAGTCAGAGATAGGATTCCGTTCTAAAGTTATCGGTTAAAATAAAATCCTTTTTACGAACACCGCAGGGCGTTAAACAAATTACATTTCATGAACAAACAACGTACAATTATTTTATCATACCTTGCTTATATAAATCATATGCCAAATCACTGATTATTCCACTATATCAAACTCTTCACTGCATCTGTCTTTAAACATATTGAATGCTGCATCAAGTTCATCTTCATCTTCGATATATACAAATATATCTTCACCTGATGATTCGCTTTCAAGACGCATAATGAATACTTCTGACTCATCATTTTCATTTTCGATGTCTTCCGGTGTTGCAAGAGCAGCATATTTCTTTCCGTCAAGTTCAAAAGAATCGACAATTTCCAGTTCTATTGCTTCATCGTTTTCATCATAAAAAGTAAGTATGTTATTATCTTCCATATTATTTATTCTCCTTTTAATCTGTTTACATTGCTGTCGAGATAGCTTTGAAGTATAATTTCAGCAGAAACGGTATCTATAATATTTTTTCTTGACTTACCTCTGGTATTTGTCGCATTAAGAAAAGACGTTGCTTCAACAGTAGTAAGCCTTTCATCCTGGAAAACAATTTCTATATCTCCCAAAAGGTTTTTAATATCCCATGCAAACGCTTGTGTAACTTCAGCTCTTGGGCCAAGAGAACCATTCATGTTTTTTGGCATTCCAATAACAATTTTGGTTACATTATTATCCAAAGCAATATCACGGACTGACTCCAAAAGCTTGGGATAGACTTTGTTAGGAAGTGTTTTAAGTCCTTGTGCGGTTATTCCAAGTGCATCGCTAAGAGCGATACCGACCCTTGAATCACCATAGTCGATACCCATTATCTTCATATGTTATACCTCAAAACTTTTAAACATTATAATTATATTATCATAGTTTAAGAAATATTTCAACAGTAAAATTATATTTTTTATAATATATTTGAAACCTTGAATTTTCTGGAATCGTCAAAACCATTTATGCAATTTTTAAACTTCAGAAGTTCAGTATATAGTCTATCATAATTTTTGTTTTTTTCATAATTTTTCATAAGTGAAACCGTATTTTCAAGGGTGACAAATGAATTATGGTTAGCAAAAACATATATTATATCTTTACTCTTATTCCACTTATTTTCAATTGCCAATATATCCTCTGATGTGATTGTATGCTGCTGTATTTTATTCTCTAAATTTCCAATCATCAATTTCGTTTCTTCTCCGAATCGTGATATATATAATTGCTCTGCAAATACAATTGAAAACAGCACAGCCCCAACAGTTATAAGAGTTATCCACGTTCGCATATTTACCTCTCCTTAAGACAACAATATACATTTTCATTTGAATCCACCGACAACAAAAATATGTCTTCCACTTTAAAATTGTTTATGAATTTTTTAAGATGATCGGACGTGTATGGAGAATTTTCAAGAATATTTTGTTGTATTTCTCCATCACATATCAATACATATCCGATATTATCCGTTTTATCTTTGGTTATAACAGAGATTTTTCCATTGGTTTCAAGTAATGCACAATGAACATCTGAAATATTATACACACTTAACATCCTGAGTTCTTCCATTAAATCAGCTATACTGTATCTTGCCTTTTTCATTTCTTTTTGATTCAATATTCCGTTATTTATTATATATGCAGGTTTACTCGTTGCTATTATGCGAATGCGTGACGATTTCATACACAAATATGACAATATTGTTTCTGAAAAAACAAGCGTGAACATAGGCACAATACCATATAAAAGAGGTATGGCATTATCACTCATGGGAACAGATACAAGATCTGAAATCATAATTGCAACAACAAGTTCCGATGGTTGTAATTCACCTATTTGTCTTTTCCCCATAATTCTTAATGAAAATACAACCAACATATACAAAATCAGAGTTCTTGTCAACGAAATTAGCAATATTTCACACCACTTTTTCATAAAAATTCTTAAACTTTATTTGTATTATACCTTTACATACAGAAAAATATGTGTTATAATAACTACAATAATTTATATCGAGGTGATAGTTTTGGCAAAAAAGAAAGAGCAAACCGCTCTCATATATAACGGAAGACCACTTGTTAAACGTGGTAATGAGGTTATATACGGTGATATAAATGAAAAATATTATATTCACATCAATATACTTGAAACCGAATCCGAAGGTGATCTTGAACTTGCCACATCAGTTGTTGTTTCATTGATGGAAGGCTTTAAAGTTATAAAAAAAGCTGAACGTGAAGGAATATACAGAGCACTTGATATTGGTGCTTTTTGGCTTGAAGATGCATTCAACAACAGCAATAAAGATTGTTAAAAATTTGGCGAGGCTTTTGTCTCGCTTATTTTATTGCAACAAATAAATACCGGAGTGAAAAATATGAAAAAAAACATAAATCTGACAATGCTCACAGACTTTTATGAAATAACCATGTCAAATGGTTATTTTGAACATGGACTCAAAGATAAAATTGCATGCTTTGATATGTTTTTCAGAAGAGTTCCAGACAATGGCGGTTTCGCAATAATGATGGGTCTTGAGCAACTGATTGATTATATTAAAAATCTCAGATTCGACAAAGAAGACATTGAATATCTGAGAAGCAAAAATATGTTTAGTGAAGAATTTCTGGACTATCTTGCTAACTTTAAGTTTTCATGTGATGTTTGGGCAATTGAAGAAGGGACACCAATATTCCCCCATGAGCCAATCGTGAAAGTAATCGGTCCGGCAATTGAAGCACAATTTATTGAAACAATGGTTCTTTTGACGATAAACCATCAAAGCCTGATTGGTACAAAAACCAATCGTATTGTCCGTGCAGCCCAAGGAAGAGCAGTTATGGAATTTGGTTCAAGAAGAGCCCAAGGACCTCACGGAGCAATAAATGGTGCAAGAGCTGCATATATTGCTGGTTGTGCCGGAACCGCATGTACAATATCAGATATTATGTATAATACACCTGCTTTAGGTACAATGGCTCACAGTTGGATACAAATGTTTCCCACAGAATATGATGCATTTCTGGCATATGCAAAAACATATCCTTCAAATTGCACGCTTCTTATTGACACATACAATGTGCTGAATTCCGGTCTGCCAAATGCAATAAAAATTTTCAAGGAATATCTCATCCCCAACGGTTTTTCCGGCGGAGGTGTAAGGATAGACAGCGGAGATATAACCTACCTCACAAAAAAAGTGAGAAAAGCACTTGATGATGAAGGGCTTGAAAATATCAAGATTGTTGTCAGCAATTCTCTTGATGAATATATAATAAGAGACCTTTTAACCCAAGGGGCTTGTATAGATTCTTTCGGTGTTGGCGAAAGACTTATCACAGCTGCATCAAACCCTGTTTTCGGTGGCGTATATAAGATAGTTGCCGTTGAAGAAAACGGTGTACCGGTACCGCGTATTAAACTCAGCGAAAATGTTCAGAAGATTACAACTCCCTGCGCTAAAAAGGTTTACAGACTCTTTGACAATAAATCAGGCAAGGCTATTGCCGATGTCATCAC
>JAZONV010000124.1:0-29013 GCA_045654685.1 Clostridia bacterium
TGAGTTTGTGGAAATGGTTTGAAAAAATCTTTTGTAAAATACTCATACGAATATTTTACATTAAAATCTAGAAAAAGGAAACCCTACCCCTCAAGAATGAGGGGCAGGGGTGTTGATGTGCGTGTTAACGCACTTTTTTATGCATAGAAACCTTTGCTTTTGTTGGATAAATAAATTAGAATTTGAATATTGTTCCGGGTGTTGAGGATGTGAACATACCCATCCCGTAAAATCATTTAATTATAACCTTGATATCCTCTGAAAGATAATCGGGAATAATCATATTAGTGCCGAGTTCGATGTGAAGTTCTCTCTGTCTTTCAGCAGTATCAGGCAAAACACTCACAGTTACGGCGCCTAATGCCACGCCTGCGCTTATTTCGCTTCTGCCGTCACCGATAACAAGAACATTCTTTCCGTCGATTCCAAGTTCCTTTACAAGGCGCCTCATAACTTCATCTTTGGGTATTTTTTCATCCCAAGTGGAACCTAAAATATCCTCAACAGTTTTTCCTTTGCCTATCTCAAAACCAAGGCCTAAAACCTCTTCATACATACCCATAGGCGGTATAATGGACTTATCAACCACGGCGCCTGTAACAAAATAGTTCTTAATGCCGTTTTGATGTAAGTATTCCATAAACTCCATGGAACCGGGAACCAAAAAATCGTGCGGGTTTTCTTTTGCTTTTTTCAGGTTGTTGTCACGGCAGTATCGATTTAGAACCTGTTCATAAACCCGGAAAAGTTCGGGTGTTTTCTCCTTTAAAAAATCAATATACTCTTTTGGCTCGTCACATTCGTCAAAAAGTTCTTCGCCCTTCCAAATGCGGTCAATAATCTCGGAGTTGAGTGGACTGTCATACTCACCTTTGGTAAGTTCCTGATTACGGCGAATCGCCCATTCCATTTGAGTTAAAGCCGAAAGACCTGCGCTCTCAACACAAAAGCGGTCAGTTTCTTCCAATTTCTCAACACCGCAAAGAGAAACCAAACGATTGATATTCTCTTCACTTGTAAGATTTTCGGGGATACCGCCCACTGCGGTATCATAAAGTACACGGCTCATTACGGGAGGCCAATTTCTGATAAGGGAATGTGTTCCGTCAATATCGTGGAAAGCACATACAATCTCCCTGTCATTAATGGCATTTATAATTGTGGTTTTTGTTGCATTATCAGTATTTATTCTCATTATATCCCCTCAATACAAGCATCAACAATTTCTGAAATCTTACCTGTTGCAAGACCGATAGCACGGTCAGCAGCACCATAGTAGAGATAGAGTGTGTCGGTTTCGTGATCTGCATAAGGACAGCAGGGAAAAACAGTATTATCACTATTGCCGTGAAGTTCATAATCTTTTTCAGGCATCATAAGATAACTTGATGTCTTACCGATAATCTTCCAGGGCTCGTTAAGGTCAAGAAGAATTGCACCAATATAGTAGTATGTGCCACCGGCGGTATTAGCAACGCCGTGGATAATTTCAAGCCAACCTTTATCAGTTTTGATTGCAGGTGTAGGTCCGATTTTCACGGTATTCCAGAACTTGTAACCCTGCTTAAGAACAGGACGAAAGTTGCCCCAGTGAATAAGGTCGGGAGATTCACTAAGCCAAATCTCACCACTACAAGAAGAGGGATAGTCGTAGGGACGGTCAAGTTTATAGTACATACCGTTAATTTTTTCGGGAAAAATACTGCAACCGCGGTTACGGGGAGCAGTAATAATACCTATAGCCTCATAATTTTCAAAATCGGTAGTCTTACCAAGCATGCCTACAGGTGAAAGATAGTCCCCTTTCATCATAACGGGAGTTACGATGTAATATGTATCATCAATTTTGGTAATGCGGTTGTCAATAAAGTGCTTTGCAAGATTAAAAGGCTCTTTGTCGGGCATTTTGATAAAATTCTTGTCAGAAAGTTCAAAGTGAATACCGTCTTTACTTCTTGCGATTCTTGTCTCGCCAACATCGGTACCGCCACCCTCGGCAGCATAGTCAACTACAGAAACGAGCATGATAAACTCGTCCTTATATTTTACAACCGAAGGATTGTAAATCTGACCTATGCCCGGAAAATCATCAACATGAAGGATAGGATTACCCTCATAGCGCTTCATAATTCTTGTAGCGTCTTTTTTAAACCTCATGTCACTCATTTTATTACCTCCAAAGAGAAATTTTTCACAAAACATTATAACACCCTGAAAAAACAAATACAATATCATTTTTTTACTATTTATATCTCATTTTAACGCTTTTGGTTTCCTTTTTGTTGCATTCGCAAAATTGTCGATTTTCTTATCTGTATAATACTCATAATTGTACAACAAATTGGAGTTTGGAGAAGAACTTGAAATCAAGTCCTTCCAATGAAAGTGCCTTTGGACGCCATGAATTGTTTTCGTTATATAAGAAAAAACTGCCACAATGGGCAGTTTGATTATTTATCCATATTTTTCTTTGCTGTATTTATTGATGAAATAAGAATTTTCTTCAACTCAACACAATTCTGCAGAATTGTGTTTTCGTCATAATATCCGCTTTCTATAAGAAGTTCAATCCAATATTCACTTTCAGAACATTCTTTTAGCGCTATTTGAAGTTTAGCAATAAAATCGTTTTTGCCATGTCCGTAAAAAGCTTCCCTGATGTTCGCGCCAATACTTGTACCACTGCGAATTAACTGATTTGTAAGTACACTTTCTCTCTTTTCGCTTTTTACCTTATTGCATACTTTTATTATATCTAATGCAAATTGCTTTGATTTTATAATTAACGGACTATCCATACGAATTTCTCCTTGAATTTAAACAAACTCGCATAGGCGAGTTTGCACCGTACCTTTTCCTTATTCACTATTACATATTACTTACCAAAAATCCGTACACTAATGAATTTCAGGGAATAGTGAAGAGTGAATAGGTGAAAGTAGGAAAACCCGCACACTTACGAGTACAGCATATTTTGTTTCGGGTTTATAATAGACAACTTCAATATCAAATTTCATCAGTAATATTTATATAAACAAACTCGCATAGGCGAGTTTGCACCGTACCTTTTCCTTATTCACTATTACATATTACTTACCAAAAATCCGTACACTAATGAACTTTAGGGAATAGTGAAGAGTGAATAGGTAATAAGTAAAAATCCGCACACTTACGTGTACGGATTTTTGGTGCCTCCGGGCGGAATCGAACCACCGACACGAGGATTTTCAGTCCTCTGCTCTACCTACTGAGCTACAGAGGCATATACGACCGAGAAGGGGCTCGAACCCTCGACCTCCAGCGTGACAGGCTGGCATTCTAACCAACTGAACTACTCGGCCATATATGATGGGAACTATAGGGCTCGAACCTATGACCCTCTGCTTGTAAGGCAGATGCTCTCCCAGCTGAGCTAAGCTCCCATGTTTTTAGTGTCGCCTCACTTAGCGACTCAATCATTATAATACTTTTTTAGGGTTGTGTCAAGCCTTTTTTTCAAAAAAATTTAAAAGAGAGCATGATTTATCCAAGTTGGAACAAAATCTGCTCTCTTTTGTGTTAATGTTTGACTATTTTGTATATAATAAAGCTCCATAAGAGGGGAAGCAAGACAAAATATACGGGAATATCACCCATGAGTTTTTTGTCGAACAAATACATTCCAAGGATTGCAAGGAGTATGGAATATATAATTGCAAAGGTTTTTGCACCGCTTCTTGAAAAACCGCGTCTGAAAAGGAACAGTCTCATAATGAGAGCCGGAAGTGTAATCAAAAGAAGTGCTGAAATCAGCAAAATGAGAAATCTTTTGATGTTGTTTTTTGCATCTTCGGAAAGTCCGGCAAATTTTTTCTCGCCGGATGATTCATCTGTCGGTTCGGAAGATGTGGTTTCTTCCTCTGTTTCCTTTGCGGAATTTTCTTCTTCTGTTTCATTTACGGAGGTTTCTTCCCCTGTTTCCTCGGGGGAGGATTCTCCTTTTTGAACATCAGGTTCTTTTTTCTCCGTCTTTGGAATCTTAACGGATTTTATTATGTTTTCAAGAAAATCTTCCTCGCTTGAGGATATATCTCCGTCATAGTCAGTAAGTCTTATTCTGATTTTCATTCCCGAATGGATTGTCACATATTCTCTTTTGGAGAATACATCTGAATATTCAAGCACAATATAATCTGTGCCGTCATGTTCGAAAATGTCTTCGGTGATAACGGTCTTGCCTTGCTTTTCAAGGGCATTTCCTTCAGCGACTGCCGCATTATAGAGGGAAGTGACATCTGAATATTCTTTTTCGTCGGTGGAGATGCAGATGAGAACAAGTTCTTTCTGATTGCCGGCATCGGTACTCATTGCCTGAAGATATATGCTCTGGCTGTTAAAACTCTCCATCATTGTGTCATATCCAAAGCCCATGGCTGAAAAACGTTCATCTGCGGGAGATGTGTTTCTTGTGAAAACTTCCATGGAATCAGGAATTGTAATGGTTATGTTTGCCGGGCTTACGGTATAGTTCACACCGGCAGAAAAGCCCGAAAGGGCTGACGATAAAATCAGAAGACAAACAAGTAAAGATATTATCTTTTTCATAATGTTTTCCTTTCTTTTCAAGAAAGCATCAGCTAACCGATGAACCGTCAGAAATCTCATCTCTTTCGGGAGAGAGAACAGAAAGTTTGTCACCGTCTTGTGCGGCCAAAATCATACCTTCCGAAAGGACACCGCGAAGTTTGACGGGTTTTAAGTTTGTTACAACAATAACTTTTTTGCCGATGAGTTCATCGGGGGAGTAATATTTTGCAATTCCCGAAACAATCTGTCTTATTTCATCACCGATTTTGATTTTTGAAACAAGGAGTTTGTCAGCGCCTTCAACGGGTTTGCTTTCCATTACAACGCCCACTTTCATCTGAACTTTGAAAAAGTCATCAATGCTGATTTCAGATGGTGTTTCAGGCTCTTTTTTCTCTTTTTCCTTTTTCTTTTCTTCTTTCTTTTCCTCTTTTTTCTCTTCTTCGCCAAACAAATCTTTTGAAACTTCTTCTAACTTTTTAGCCTCGTCAAGACGGCCGAAAAGAGGTGTTGCTTCGCCAACGCAGATGGGATTTGTTGTGTCAAATTCTTTGAGACTTTCATAGGAAGTGTCTTTGGGATTAATCTGTGCAAAAATCTTTTCTGCAGTTTCGGGCATGAATGAAGAAATGAGGATTCCGATAAAGCGGATGCCTTCAATGAGGTTTGCAAGAACAGTTTTTAATCTGTCCTGCTTTGTTTCATCTTTTGCAAGTGCCCATGGCATTGTTTCATCAATATATTTGTTGCAGCGACGGGCAAGGTTGATGATGAGTTCAAGAGAATCTGCCACTTTGAGCTCTTTCATCTTTTCATTTACGCCTTTTACGGTTTCTTTTGCAAGAGAAGAAAGTTCAAGGTCGATTTCTTCTGTCGCATTGGGGTCTGCAAGGTCTTTGCCAAAGTATTTATTAACCATTGCAACGGTTCTGTTCACAAGGTTACCCAAAGTGTTTGCAAGGTCGGCATTATAGCGTGCAATGATGGTCTCAAGTGTTATTGTGCCGTCCTGGGCAAAGGGCATTTCGCGAAGAACATAATATCTTATTGCATCAACGCCGAAGTGCTTCACCAAATCGTCTGCATACATAACATTGCCTTTTGATTTACTCATTTTATCATTGCCTGAAAGGAGCCAGGGATGTCCGAAAATCTGTTTTGGCAAAGGCTCACCCAGAGCCATGAGCATAATGGGCCAGTAGATTGTGTGGAAACGGAGAATGTCTTTTCCGATAACATGAACATCTGCAGGCCAGTATTTTCTGTAAAGTTCAGAATTATCTTCTGTGTCATAGCCAAGGGCTGTGATATAGTTTGAAAGAGCATCAATCCACACATAGATAACGTGGTTGTCATCAAAAGTTACGGGCACACCCCACTTAAATGATGTTCTTGACACGCAAAGGTCCTGAAGACCCGGTTTAAGGAAGTTGTTAACCATTTCTTTCTTTCTGGATTCGGGCTGAATGAAATCGGGATTTTCCTCAATATGTTTCATGAGAGCATCCTGATATTTGCTCATCTTAAAGAAATATGCTTCCTCTTTTGTTTCTGTAACAGGGCGTCCGCAGTCGGGGCAAAGTCCGTCTGTAACCTGGGTTTCTGTGAAGAAACTTTCGCAGGGAACACAATAGAGACCTGAATATTCGCTCTTATATATATCCCCTTGGTCATAGAGTTTTTTGAAAATTTTCTGAACGGTTTTTTCGTGATAATCATCTGTTGTTCTTATGAACTTGTCATAACTTGTGCCCATAAGATCCCAGATTGTTTTGATTTCACCTGCAACAGAGTCAACATATGCTTTTGGTGTGATTCCGCATTCATTTGCTGCCTGTTCGATTTTTTGACCGTGTTCGTCAGTTCCCGTAAGGAAAAAAACATCCTTTCCGATCTGACGGTTATATCTTGCAATAGCATCGGTAAGCACAACTTCATAAGTGTTGCCTATATGAGGCTTTCTTGAAGTGTAGGCTATTGCGGTGGTAATATAGAATTTTTCTTTTTCCATAATTTATTCTTCCTCTCATTCTTCGCACAAATGGGCGCAAAGTTAATCATCCTATATTATAACATTAAATCATAATATTTACAAGCATAAATTATCTGTCCTGGATAATTCTTGAAGCCTTCGTAAGAAGATGGCGTTGTTTTTGTCTGAATTCATCAGAGGAACAAACTCTCTTGACTGTCCACAGTCTCTCTGAAAGAGCAGAAAGGTTTTCCATAACAAAGGCTATTTCCTGTTCAAAAGTCATTTCCCACACACAGAGCATTCCCCCAAGGACTTTTTCTGTTGGGGCAACGTTTATGGGATTCAAAAATGCCTCTGATTCTGACCAGAAGTGTTGCCAGTTGTATACATTCCAGTTGAGGATGTCATCTGAATTCCATCTTTCTCTGGTGCTTGGAACAATGTAGAGAGGTTGCCAGGATGCATTGATAATTCTGAAACCTGCATCAAGAAGGTCATATGCCATATGATAGTGTGATTCCCACGCAATAACTATTGTTTCTTTGGGCACCATATGACAGCCTTCTTTGGGAAATCCTTCCCACACAATTGGGGTTCTTCCGAGAGACAGAACATATTTTGTTATGTCTGCAACATAGTCGCAGTATAGTTCTTTTTCGTCTTTCAGACCGTGGGATTTCATATATTCCCTGCACACTTTGCAATCATTCCATTGATTTATGTTTGCCTCGTCTCCGCCAATGTTTATGTAGGGGGAATCGGGGAACATATCAAGAATTTCTTTTAAAAGTGCCTTTGTGGCATTTCTTGATTTTTCGCTTCCTGCACACACAAGTTCTTCTGTTTCAATTTTCACACCAACTTCTGTGTAGAGTGCTGTGCCCGATTCTGTTTCAAAAACGTCCGAAAAAACTTCGGGGTAATTTTGGTTGAGAATGGGTGCGTGTCCGGGACATTCAAATTCGGGAACAAGAATGATTCCTCTTTCCTTGGCATAGGTGTTTAATGTTTCAATTTCTGAAAAACTGTAGTGTTTTCCTTTGGATGAAAGTTTGGGGAAAACTTTTGAGGGGAGAGTGTAGAGATTTGTGTCTGCAAAGTGAATGTTTAAAAATTTAATTTTATAAAGAAAACAAAGGTCAACATATTTCAAAAGTTTTGAAAAAGGATGCCACTGTCTTCCAAGGTCAATCATCATGCTTCTGTAGGACTTTTCGGGATAATCTTCAATGAAATAATCCCCTGTTTCGGGCCCGTCTGTCATGTCAATAAGTTGAATGAGAGAAGAAAGGGCATAGAGGATTCCCTCGTCCTCTGACGCATAAACTTTTATGACTTCGCCCGAGTCAATTGTATATTTTCCCCGGGGCAGATTTTTGTCACAAAAAAGTTCAATTCCGCCCAAATCGTTGGAAAATTCAATTTCATTTGCCAAATAAAACATTTCCTTAAAAAGTGATAGATATTTTTCAAATTCTCCGTGATGTGAATAGATTTTTGGAAGTACGGAAAACTTTTTGTCGCTTCTTTTTTCTGCTTTTTTCGGGGTTGGAACAAGATTTATCATGTAAATATCCTCCTTGGATGGGATTTTCTTATTATAGTTTCAGTATTATAGCAACAGATGCAGAAAAAGTCAACACTGCTTGCACAGGTAATTTACAATGATGTTTCGCTGCTGTAAAAACAATCCAATTTCCATTTTAACGGATTTGTATCTATATATTCCCATATTTTTTGATAATCCTCGTCGCCGCGGATTATGTGGTCGTGATATGAACGTTGCCAGAGAACTTTGCCATATTTGTTTGTGGTATATGATTTAAAGTTTCTGATGACATCTTGTAGGGGAGGGGTTCCATCCCCTCCCGAATCTTTTATGGTCACAATCAGATGAACGTGATTTGGCATAATAACATATTTATCAATATCAATGTCGGCAAAATTCTCGCAGATATATTGTATGGACTTTTCGGTTTCTTTTCCTATCGCAGTTAATGAGTTTTTCGGGAGGGGACAGAGCCCCTCCCCTACGATGATGTCAGATAGCAGACATTTTCTGTTTTGTGTGCATATGGTGACAAAATATGCTCCGGGCGAGGAATAATCAAAATCTTTCAATCTTGTTGGTTTTCTTTTTGGTAAATTCATATTGTTTGACATCCTGCTGTGAATATTGAAATTTTTATATTGAAATATTCATGCTTTTAATTTGATTGTGGTATACATCTTGTGGGGCAGGGGTTCCATCCCCTCCCGAATCTTTTATAAAACAACCAACCTTGTTCATTTCGGCTCCTTACGGTATTCTGACGGCGATATTCCCACAATCTTTTTAAACTGTCTGCTGAAATGATATTCATCAAAAAATCCAAGTCCCTGGGCAAGGACAGAGAGTTTTTGTTCGGGAAAATATCGCAACCAGAATTTTGAAAGTTCAATTTTTTTGTTTATGACAAACTGATGAATTGAAATTCCAAACATTTTTTTGAATGATGTTTCAGCCGTTCTCACGCTGACGTTGTGAAATGCCGCAATTTCTTTGTTGGTGACGTTTTGGGGGATTGAACGGATAATGTAGTGCTGAATGTTCATTGCAAGGGCGTCGGATGAATCTTCATAGAGATAATTTTTTGAAAGGTCATTTAAAATTATGTTTATGTGAGCGCTTTGTCTCACCTTATCTCCGGCGTTATACCCTTCTATATTTCGTATAAACTCTTTTCTGATTTCATCATTGCCCGTTGCATCAACATGGGTGTTGACATACACAAGGGGTTCGGACAATTCCTCATAGGGAGATGCATCGGAGTTGTCGGAGGGGCATGGACGAAAGTGAATGAGCATGACTGATGTTCCTCCGAGACACTCTTTTATTGCATCACATTTGACTCCCGACGGACACAAAAAACAATGGTTTTTTTTGGCACAAATGGTCTGATTTCCTATTTGTACATTCAATTCACCATTTAATACATAGCACAAAATATGTTGATTATCTGTGTCATAAGAGTTGAAAGTTGGCTCTGTAAAGATGGCTTTGCCTGCATATACAATTCTTTTTGGCTCCTCAACAGAGAAAATACAACCCATATGTCTCGCCTCCTGTTTGCGTTTTTTTACATCATTATAGAATATGTTGATGTTTTTGTCAATTCCCATGAAGAAAATCTTTGATATAATGAAAATATAGTATGGAGTATAGTCAGAAATTCTAATATAAATCAGACAGGAGGATTTTTCAATGAAGAAAAAAATAGTGGCAGTTCTTACCGCTCTTTCGCTTTTTTCGCCCTTTGTGTCAGGGATAAAAAATGCACAGGCGGCAGGGGTGTTTGAAAACATCACATTCAACGAATTTGTGACGGGCGCTGTTCCCAATAACATTGCCTGCAATTCAAAAGGAAATAAGATAGAGGTGGCACCTGTTCCATCGGAAGATGAAAAGAGTGTTAAGATAAACACTCTTACAACAGGTTCTGATGCTCACATCGACCTTTCACTTTCAACTCCTGCAACAGGTCAGGTGGTTCTGGAAACTTCGGTTCTCGTTGAAAAACTCCATGCCTCAAGAATAAGAGTATTGGAGGTTACCGACTCTACGGGACATTCGTGCAGATTTTTCTATATCAACAAAAACGGCGAAGTGACTTTAAGTGACGGAACATCAATTTTCTACGCGTCAGAGGGCAGATTCTATGATATGGCACTTATCATAGACTTTGATGCAAAAACATTCAGAATTATGGTGGCAGGAAAAACCATGATTTATGAACATCCCCTTGAAAAGTTCGGAATAAAAGATGTTAAGGCAATAAGAATTCAGGTGGCAGAAACAGAGGAAAGTGCTACGGCTTATGTAAAATATTTAAGAGTGTATAATGCAGATCACATTCTTTCCCCCGATGAATATCCCAAAGTGAGTCCACAGCCCACACCGGGGCCATCTGTTAACGTTACCGATTCTTTGGTAAAATCAAAATTTTCAGATAATATAGTAATGTATATCGGTGCCGGAAAAGCCCTTGTTAACGGCGAGATAAAGGTTATAGACCAAGAAAATGACGCAAAAGCGTTCATTTCAAACTCATCAACAATGGTTCCTTTGAGATTTCTTTCTGAATCTCTGGGTGCAACCGTCACCTATGAGGGCGAAAGCGCCTACATCTCAATGGGTGATAAGATAGTTGTTGTAAAAGAGGGTCAGGACACCTACACATTAAACGGTGAATTAAAACCTCTTCCCGCAACACCTGTGATTGTAAATTCAAGGCTCTATGTTCCCTTGAGAGTAATTTCCGAAGCATTTGGAAAAGAAGTTTCCTGGGATAAGGCAGGAATTGTTATTGTCGGAAACGGCGCAGGAGATTTTCTGATGACAGGGGACGACGGAAAAGTTTTTTCTTATGTTATTTCAAATCTCATATACGAAAGACCATCTTCTGACAAAATCCGTCTTGCGGCAGAGGAAAATTCCATAGGCACTCATCCGAGACTTATGATAACCCCCAAAAGCCTTGACAAGATAAAGCAGAGAATTTCCACAGATTCCAATATGGGAATGTGGTTTGAAACAATACGTACACAGGCAGACAAATTCCTTGATGCTTCTCTTTTGAAACACGGACTCACCGATGGCGTGAGAATGCTTGCCACATCAAAAGAAGCACTTTTAAGAATCAAAACTCTCGGATTTGTATATCTCATTACCAATGAAGAAAAATATGCAAATCGTGCAAAAGAAGAACTTTTAAATGTATGTTCAGACAACTTCCCCGACTGGCATCCGTGGCACTTTCTGGACACTGCGGAAATGTCTGCTGCATCAGCAATCGGCTTTGACTGGCTTTATGACAAACTTTCAGATGACGAAAAAGCGGCTGTGATAGATTCTATCTATAAAAAAGGTTTAAAAGAAGTTATGAAAGACTACAACCAGTCTTCCGACCTTGACCGATCCTACAACTGGTCACAGAGAATTACAAACTGGCAGGCTGTGTCAAACGGCGGTCTTTGTATGGCGGCTCTTTCAATCCTTGGGGAATCAGAATATGACGATACAGCCTATACGGTTATTGAAAAAGGCTTAAAGCATGTTGAAATGACACTCGGAAACTATTTCCCCGACGGAACCTGGTATGAAGGTCAGACCTACTGGCAGTATATGGCACAGTATATGACATATTACATATCCTGCCTTGAATCGGCTCTTGGCACAAGTTATGGACTTGAACTTACTCCCGGATATGCAAGAGGTGCATATTTTGTTATAAGTTATGACGGACCTTTGGGTGTTATGAATCTTAACAATTCAACAGCAGGAACTGCAAACTCACCCCAGATGTTTTATATGGCAAAAGTTCTTGGTGATCCGACGATTTCGGGACACAGAGTGGGTATTCTTGAAAATCTGAGTCCGTCTGTTGAAGACCTTATATGGTATGATCCCGAATTTTCAACCTCCGGTCAAGGTCTCACCGATGGCTACTTCAGAGGCGGTCAGGACATTATCGTAATGAGAGATGGCTTTGAAAAAACAGGAACATATGCTGCAATTCACGGTTCGGAACAAACAGCGGAACATCTCGACTCGGGAACATACATAATAGATATGCTCGGCGAAAGATGGATTTTGGACCCCGGAACAGAAACCCAGAGTTATTATGATTCCAATCATTATCAATACTACAAGGTAAGAGCAGAAGGTCACAACTGTGTTGTGGTAAACCCCGACAGAGGCTGGGACATTGACCCCTATGCTCCTGTGGCAATTGAAAAATATGAAAGTTCTTCTGATGTTTCATTCACCATTCTCGACCTTTCAAAAGCCTATGCCTACAAGGGTGTTACAAAGGCAAGAAGAGGAATGATGATGAATAAGGAAGAAAGAGCGGTGGTTGTCCGCGATGAATTTGAATCGGGAGAGCCAACTGAATTTTATTCCTTCATGCACACAGAAGCAAACATAACTCTGACAGATGACAAAAAAGGCGCAATTCTTTCTGTTGACGGCAAAAAGATTTATGCATCCCTTTTGGGTGATGAAGATTTAACCTTTGAAGTTATGGAAGCAAAAGCACTTCCCACATCCCCACAGCCCACAGGCGGAGATTCAACATCTCACCTTAGAAAACTTGCAATTCACACAAAAGACAAAACAAGTTTCACAGCCCAGGTATCTTTCAGTCCTCTTTGTGCAGATGAACAAGAGCCCGTCTTCACCTTTGAAGATATTCCTCTTTCATCCTGGTCAATCCCCGAAAAAACAAAAGAGGCACCCAAACTTGACTACATAAACTTTGGCGGAAAACCCATAGACGGTTTCAGCCCCGACAAAACTGTTTATGAAATCACAACAAAACGTTCCCTTGCCTATGCACCGATTGAGGCAGGCGGAGAGGGAGATGTGGAAGTTGTTCAGTCAAATGGGGAAAACCTCATTTCAAGAATTGACATAAGAGACAAAAAGGATTCTTCCATAAAACGTTCCTATTATATAAACTTTATCTTTATGCCCGAGTTTGTTGGCATTCCCGAAGATATGACAGAAATCAAAGTCAAATCCGTTGAAGCAAGTTATGTTCCTCAGGCTGAAAACCACGCGCAAAACACCATCGACGGAAGTTTTGACACCAGATGGTCGTCGGATATGCTGGGTTCATATATTGACTATGACTTTGGCACAGTTCAGGATATAAGTTTTGTTTCAATGGCATTTGCATCAGGAAATGCAAGAAAAGAAATGTTTGCAATTGCCATATCTGAAGACGGTGAAAACTGGAAAGAAGTTTACACAGGCAAAAACTCGGGAACAACTCTTGATTTTGAAGGCTATTATATCGGCGACAGAAAGGCAAGATTTGTGAGAGTATATGGCTACGGAAATGCTCTCAACAACTGGTTCAGTATGACAGAATTTAAGGCTTTCTCAAAAAAGTAACAAAGGTCTCCGGCACAGTAACCAAGGTATCTGAAAGAGGAAAAGTTTTCAGTATTGAGTGCTATGGCATCAAAAAGGGTGATGCTATAATCCTTGCCCTTTATGACGGAGACCGGCTTTTAGAGGTGCAATATGCACCATATAATGAAGAATCCATCACATTTACAACTCAAAAGGTATATGAAAATGCAAAAGTGATGGTCTGGAATGACAAAATGCAACCATACGGCAAGTATGAAAAAATCTATGTGTATTAACAAGGCTTTGAGGCGTGTTCGGACAGCACCCCGACGGCTGACAAACCTTGAAAATATATAATATGAAGGAGAAGATATTTATGAAAAAGTTAGTATCAATGCTGATGGCTTTGATGATGGTAATCTCAATGCTTTCAGCAAACGTGTGTGCAGATGCACAAAGCCCTATTTATTCAAACAACTTTGATTCATTAGAAATTGTTTCAAACGGAACAGCCCTCAAATCGGGATGCGGATTTAACAATCTTGCAAATACCGTATACAATGCAGATGATTTGAATGCAAGCACTCACCTTGCATCAAGAGTTGTTTCAGGCAAAGGAAACAGCCTTGAATTCATAAAGGGAAGCACCTGTTCAAAAGCAATTGAACTCTCTTTGGTTGGAGCACCTGCATGGAAAGGCTGTTCAACCATTGAATTTGATGTTATGAGAGAAGACCTGAAAGGTGCAGACTTCTATGTTGCATACCGTTCAGGCTCACAGATGAAATTCATCAGTTTTTCACGTGAAGGGAAAATTCTTGTAAACAACGTGGACACAGGTGTTACATATAGCACAAACACCTGGTACAGAGTAAAAATGACAATGAACATCACAAAAGGGTTTGCCCAGATTCTCATAAATGGCGGAGAGCACACAAACAAATTTATAAATGCCGAGATTCCTGCTCTCACAACTCTTCCGAACCGTCTGGATATAGGATTCAACTATATCAATGTTAGTGGTGCTGCAAAAGCAAATGCACTCATTGATAACATTGTAATATATGAAGACGTTCTTTCAGGATATGATGTATATGAAAAAGAAGGTTTTGATTCCTTTGATGAAGGCAAAGAATTCAAACCCGGCGGTGACGGACTTCACGTTTCAGGCGGCGGTGGATTCACAATGAGAAACTATAGTGCGGGATTGACATCCGTAACTTTGACCAAAGATGCACAGGGTGACAAATTCCTCACATTTGTTTCAGGCGGAAAACAGCCAACTCTCGGAAAAGCCGTTACAAATTACGGACAAAATGTTGCTTTTGAATATACCATCGGATTTGATGATGTGAATGTGGAAAGACAGACAAGACTTTTCCTCACAAACGCTGACGGAACTGCAGAATATGCATATCTTGTTCCGAAATTTGCCCAGCCGTGGGTACAGCTTGGTGCACCTGCATCTCCGATTACTCCGATAGATAATCTTAACACTGCAAATGCAGAGTTTAAGGTGAGAGCACTTGTTGACTTTGCCGCTCATAAAATGTTTGTTGACATTATAAATCTTACAACAGGCGAAAACCTTCTGACAAAATATAGTGTGGACATTGATGCAAACGCAACATCCATCAAAGAATACAGACTGATGATGGGATATAATAATGGTGCAAATTGTACAACAACCATAGACGATATCAAATTCTATTCTGCAAACGATTCCAAACTTTTATATACAACACCTGCAGATAAATCCACAGGTCTTGGTCTCTATGACAGTTTTTCCGTAACTGCAAACAATGAACTTGATCTTTCAACTGTTGTATCTTCAAACGTGAAACTTACCAAAAATGGTGTTGAAATTGATTCTTCAAAATGCAAAGTCGTGGTGGATGATGAAAGAACTTTCAGAATTTATCCATACGCAAAATATGATGAAAATGCAACCTACACAGTTTCTGCAAACGGAATAAAAGACATTTTCGGAAAAACACTTCCTTCGTATCAGTATACATTCACAACAGGTGAAGATGACGGAATCGGTGATATCGAATTTGCTCTCAACGGTACCCCCACAGAAGTTGTGGGAAAAGGAACAATGAAAGCAAGTGTTGATGTTGACTTCAACGCACCAAGAGACATTATTCTTATCATTGCTAAATATAGTGCAGATGGCGATACTTTCGTTGACATGGCAGTATCAGCACATAAACAGCAAAAATCAGGAACAATCGAAGCTTCCCTGCAGGTTGGCGACGGGGAAGAAGGCTCAGTGATTAAAGCATTCCTTTGGGACGGTCTTGATAATGCAAGACCATATATGGCAAGGGAAGTTTCAGAAAATTAATCAGTATTTTTACAGGGACCGGGCTTTAACGGCGGCGTGAAAGCCCTTTCCCTGAATTTGCACTCTTGGGGTGTCATTTAGTCTCTATATTGAGGTGTTAACATTATGAAAAAATTTTTTGCAAAAAACATATTTATCCTTGTGCTTATACTGGCATCGCTCTTTTCGATGTCTCTGTCTTCCCATGCAACGGGTACTTTGATATACGGCATGGACATTGCAGGTTTTGAAACACCTGATGGTCTAAGCGCACCAAGAGGCATGATTGCCATAAATGCAGAAAACACAGGTGCAGACAGCACCAGCGCAATTTTTAAAAGCGTATACACAGATGACCTTGGCTACAGTGTGGAAATCTATAAGGGAATGGAATCCAACAAAGGGGTATATATGACTCAGATGGGAATGAACCTTTCATCTTTCAAAGTTCTGACCTATGACATCACATTCAGAAGAGATTATGTGGGTGATACACCCTTTTATCTGAACATCAGATTCCCAAGCGGACTTCAGATTCCCATTTTCAACTTCAGAGCGGACTTGTCAATTCATCTCATGGGCGGAGATTCAGGCTATGACTATAGTCTTGGTACGGTATACAGATTCAGAGCAACTTTTGATTTTGAAAAAGATATTGCAAGGATTATAATAGACGGCGGAGAATTTGACAAGGCAGTATTTGATTTTGAGACCCGGACTTCGGGCGAAAGACCAAATAGAATTGACCTTGGATTTAACGGTGCAAGAGCAGGAGCGGTTGCAAATGCGGTCATAGGAAGTTTTGATTTGTATGAAGATGTTTCCCCTTCGGATACTTCTTTCAGACTTGCAGACATTGAATCTTCCGACTCATACAACGTACTTTCCTTAACAGCACCATTTAATATTACATTTTCAGACACCGTGGGTGATGGTTTTGAAAATCACATAACACTTACAGAAAAGGAATCAGGATCCGGTGCAGACATCCTCATTTCCACAGACGACAGAAAAACTTTCACAATTACCCCACAAAGTCCCCTTATGGGAAATGCAAAATATATTTTGAAAATAGACGAACTTTATTGCGAGGACGCAAGCAGTACTTGTTCTTTTGAAAAAGAATTTTCAACACTTCCCGTCTATAAAACCGACGGTATAAAAGTGACCGATGCAAACACCGTGGAAATTAAAGTTCGCTATAATGACGGAAAACAACATGATGATTATTTCTTTATAAAAACAGAAGATGAAACAGGGTTCAGGGTTTTCCCGGGTGAGAAAACTGACGGGGGATACTATGTGTTTGCCCCCGATTTTTCCCTTGCGGGAAAACAGGTGAGTGCATATCTTTTGGATGGTGAGTCATTGTCTGTGATTTCACATCTTCAGCCTGACCTTGGTGCATCTTCGGGAGTTTCAAAAAATGAATTTTCGGCAAACCTTTCCGAAAAGAAATTCAGACTCAAAGGAAATATGGGAGATGAATCATCTCTTGTCTTTGCAGTTTTGAACCCCGGATATACAAAAGATGACATAAGAGAAGAAGGATGTATAAACCACATTGCAGTTGTCACATCAGGGGAAGACGGAAGTTTTGACTATGAATTTAAGGTTTCGGGAGATTCGGGCTACTATAGTGCATACATTCTTTCGGATGGAGAAATAAAAGAATTTTCCGGCCCCGTCTTCTATGCCACAAAAGAACACATAGACGAAGCACTTTTGAAGATGTCCAAAAGTGAAGAAGAAACTCTTTTGACTTTTAAAAACAATCTTGAACAGTCCTATGAAATTCTCGGACTTGATATGAGTTTTTATTCAGATTTTTCACAAGAGGGAAAACAAAAGGCTTGTGAAATAATGTTAAATAACAGAAACAAAGAAAACAACGGAATTATAGAAGATGTTTCAAAGGCTCAAAGCCTTTTCTATGAAGCATCATTGATGTATGCCCTTTCTGAATGCAATGCATCTGATGAAATTTGTGATGTTTTATCCATTGCAGATGAAAAATATTATGAAAAGTTTAAAACCGCAAATATTTATAAGGATTTTGACAAAGACAAGATGGAAGAATTTTCAAAAATCCTGTTTGATACGGGAATTGAAGAGGATTCAGACAAGTTTTTGAAAAACTTTGAAAATGCCATTGTGCTTTGTGCATTCAAAAAAGCGGAGCACTGGACCGAAATCAAAAAACTTATGAAAGATGCAAAAGATGTTTTAGAGGGTGTTGAATTTGAAAAATATGAGAAGAAGTCAGACACTTCTTCTGTGGACAAGAAAATCATCAAATCAGAATTTTCGGATTTTGACACACTTATTGAAAAAATCAACAAGTGCATAAACGCAAAAGAAGAGACCTCCGGCGGTGGCGGAGGAGGTGGAGGCGGCGGAGGAAGTTCCTCTGCCAAACCGAAGAATGAACTTCCCATTTCGGGAACAGTTACAACACTTCCGTCAAAGCCCGATATGAACAAAAACGAAGGAGAAAAAACTTTTTCTGACATGGAAGATGCTCTCTGGGCTGTTGATGCGGTGGGCGAACTTTCCAAAAGAGGAATTATAAAAGGAAGAGACGAATCCCATTTTGCTCCCATGGAAACAGTTACAAGAGAAGAATTTGTAAAAATGATTTCTCTTGCATTTTTGCAGGATGCAGACGGATTGAATGAAAAAGAATTTTCCGATGTGGAAAAATCAAGATGGTCATATGAATACATATCAAAATGTGCATCTTTGGGTATCATCTCGGGCACAGGGGATGGAAAATTTTCACCCGATGCAAAAATAACAAGGGAAGATATGGCAAAAATCATATATGGTGCACTCAAAAATAAAATGAACTTCAGTTCACAAACGGGACAATATAATGATTTTCATATGATTTCAGATTATGCAAAAGATGCGGTGAAAGCCCTGTCAGGTGCAGGAATAGTAAGCGGAGAGGGACAAAATCTTTTCAATCCCAAAGCCAACACCACAAGAGCGGCTGCCGCACAGATTATATACAACGCACTTTTGGGGCTTGAAAAATAAAAGGAGGACAGTATGGCGAAAAAAATATTGATGTTTTTGATGTGTATATCCTTAATTTTGGCATCTGTTCCTTCTATGGCAGAAACAAATGAAACGCAGGATTTATACACACAAAGCAAAACTTTTATAGAAGGACTTGGAATTGCGGATGAAACTCTTTTTGAGTGTGACGAATTTCACAGTCCCGTCACAAGGGGAGAGATGGCAAAATATGTTATATCTCTTCTCAATATAGAAAAGTCAGATTATGGATTTGTTCAGAACTTTTCAGATGTGACAGAGAGTTGCGATGCAGGTGTGGAAATTCACATCTGTCACAGTCTTGGTATTCTTTCGGGATTTGGCGATTCCACATTCAGACCCGAAGATGCCGTGTCAACAAGAGATGCTCTCAAAATCATAGTTTGCGCTCTCGGATATGACACAATTGCCAAATCAAAAGGAGGATATCCCGGCGGATATCTTGCCCAAAGTGCAGAACTTGGCCTCACCGACGGAATGAATCTTGAGGGAGAGTCGGATTTATGCAAACATATGATGGCAAAGATTTTTGAAAATGCCCTTTTTGCACCAATGGCAGTTGAAGATGTGAATGGCGGAAAGTTTTCTGTTCAGGAAAATGCCAACACTTTATATTTAAGACATAATATATATGAAGGAATCGGAAAAGTTACGGGCAATGAATTTTCCACTCTCACGTCAAAAGCAGGCGTTGGTTACGGAAAAATCAGAATCGGGGAAACAATTTTCCAAAATCCCAAAATTTTGAGCCCCATTATCGGAAGCAGAATTACATATTATTATACTGTTAAAGACGACAATGTGACAAAAGAACTTATCCATTTCACTTTTGATTCAGATTCTGTCCTCACCTTACAGGCAGGACAGATTGTGGACTATGATAATAATATCCTTTATTATATGAAAGGAAATGCAGTAAAAGAAAAGAAGATTGCAAAGGATTCTGATGTGATATATAACAATTCCCCGTCAGTTCCTTTAAAGAAAGAGTATCTCACACCAAAGGCAGGAAACATCACCCTTATAGACAGCGATTCAGACGGTGTTTGCGACACGGTTGTGTGCAGAGTTTATGATAACTATGTTGTGCAAAGTGTGGACTCATCAAGAGGCATAATCTTTGACAGATATGATAACGAAAAAACTCTCACCATAAAAGACAATGACGAATTTTGCACTCTTTATGATGCATCGGGATTTGTTCTTTCACCGTCAACCCTGACACAGTGGGATGTTGTGACTGCATATGCATCAGATGACGGGAAAATTGTTGATGCATATGTTACTGCAAAGGAAATTGAAGGCACTCCCATAGAACTTGGAGAAGAGGACGGAAAAAGATTTGTGACTCTGGATTCGGGGAAATATTATGTGGCAAATTCGTATAAGGGAGACATAATCCTTGGCGAAAATGCTCTTTTCTATCAGGATATGTTTGGCGACATTGCCGCAGTCAGAAGCATAAGAGAGTCAGAGTTTGAATTTGGTTATCTTTTGGGCGTGAAACCCTCGGCAAATTCAATGGATTCAGGGATTATAATGCAGATTCTTGAAATTGACGGCTACATTTCCGTATTCTCGGCATCTGACAAGATTTTTGCAGACGATGCTTTGAAAAAAACAAAAGACGAAAAACTAAATGCAATAGGCACCATGACAGACGATGTTGTGTGGTACAGCCTTGATAGTGACGGGAATGTGAATAAGATATATTCACCAAAGGGAAGTGCATTTTCAAAAACCTGGTCGTCCTTAAAAGACGAAAACGGCAACAGAATTCCTTCCCCCACACAAATTACCTACAGAACATCTGCTAAAATCCTGGACGGAAAAGTGGCATTTGATGAGAATACAAAAGTTTTCCTCATACCCAATAGCGGTGAAGAAAGCCTTTACAGAGTGAGTGCGCCAGCCTTTACAGACGGACTTGCCTATAGTGTGGATGCATATAAAATAAATGACGATTCCATTGTGGCAGATGTGCTTGTTCAGTATTATGACGGTGTGTCAAGCCCCATAAACGGCATATCGCCTGTTCTTGTTGTGGAAAGTGTGACTCTTGTTAAAAATGCTGACGGACTTCCCGTTCAGAAAATCACGGGATATGTAAACGGATATTATGCGTCCTATGAAACATCGGACGAAAACGTTTTAAACAGACTGACCCCCTACACTGCAGACGGCAACACCTACAAAGCGGAAAAAGGCGATATGATAAGATTTGCAAGGGATTCCGAAAACAAAATCAGGGAAGCGGAAATTATCTATAAGGCAAAGACCAACACCCTTTTTGCATCAAATCCCAACAGCACTTCATATTTCCAGGGCACAAGGGTAAGTTTCTCTCAGGTCTACAAGGCAAACGGCGGATTTATGATGCTGACCCCGGGGCTTTTGGAAGCATATGAAAATCAGACGGGACTTGAAATATATAATGTTTCAAACAGTCAAGTTTACAGATATGACACAAAAAGAAAAGAAGTTTCCATGGCAACGGGAAAAGACATCAGAGGATTTGTCAGCGAGGGTGCAAATGCATCAAAAGTTATTGTGTGGACAATATCTGCAAATCCGTCAGTCATATATATAATAGATTGATACAGGGCTAAAGAGATGGACACCAAACGTTGGTTTGGTGGGGGTTCAAATGTGATTTGGCTCTCAACATATTCAATTTTTCAGTCAAACACACAGTCGTTTTGACGGCTAAATTACGGAGGAGTTTTCAAATGAAAAAATACGATCTCATAGTAGCAGGAGGCGGAATGGCAGGAGTCAGCGCTGCAATTTGTGCAGCAAGAGAAGGCCTTTCGGTTCTTTTAATCGAAAAAGAAGGGTGCTTTGGCGGTGCAATGTCAAACAGCCTCGTATTCCCCTTTATGCCCTACTGGTCCGGAAACAAGGCAAAGGGAAACTGGCGCCTTATTTGCGGCGGAGTTTTTGAAGAAATGATGAAAAAGCAGGAAGAGATGACGGGAAAAGAATTCACAGAACTTGAACCCGAAATTTTCAAACTGGTTTTAGATGACCTTTTCACAGAGTCGGGTGCAGATGTGCTTTTCCATGCTATGCTTCATAAAGTGGAAACAGAGGCAGACATGGTAAGAAAAGTCACAGTTGCCACAAAGATGGGCACAATTGATTTTGAGGCAGACTTTTTCATAGATGCCACAGGTGACGGTGACCTTTTTGCTCTTGCAGGATGTGAATATCTTTTAGGAAGACCATCTGACAATCTTTGTCAGCCAATGACAACCTGTTTCAGAATGAGCGGAGTTGACATTGAAAGATACAAAAGAGAAGAGGAAGAAATTCAGAAAAAATATAAAGAATATCAGGCTGCGGGAAAAATCACCTGCCCAAGAGAAGATATTATGGCATTTTACGGAATCGGCGAGGGCATACTTCACTTAAACACCACAAGAATCATAAAACTTGATCCCACAAATCCCGAAGATGTGAGCAAAGCAGAAATTGATGCACGCCGTCAGGTGGGAGAAATTGTGAGATTTTTCAAAGAAGCGTCAGGTGCTTTTAAAGGTGCCACACTCATAAGCATTGCAAGCACAATCGGAGTGAGAGAAAGCCGCAAGTTAAAAGGTCTTTATGTTCTCTCGGGCCAGGATTTGAAAGACCAGATTGAATTTGAAGACACAATTGCAATCGGAAATTATGAAATAGATATTCACGATCCCAACGGCGGAGGCACAAGCCACTATTTCTTCTCGGATGATGAACACTATCGCATCCCCTACAGAAGTCTTGTTGCAAAGGAATTTAAAAATCTTCTTGTGGCAGGAAGATGTATCAGTGCAACCCATGAGGCACAAGCCGCAATTCGCATAATGCCGACTTGTGCATGCCTTGGTCAGGCGGCGGGAACTGCCGTGGCTGTTGCCAAAGGAGACGGAGGGGATACACACTCTGTAAACATAGAGAAACTTCGTGAAAAACTTTTAGATGCAAATGCAATTTTAGCTTGATGGAAAGGATGTTTCAAATGAGCAAAAAAGAACTCAATATTATTGTACCCTTAAGACTTGACCCGGAGGAAGGCGCAGAAATTGTCATTGCAAGGTCAAAAATACTTTTTGAAAAATACGGACTGAAAAAATTCATGTACTTCTGTCCGTCAAAAGGATGGAGAGGAAAATGTTATCCCCCAAAAGAAGAATTTGAAAGATGCGGACGTGTTTTTCTTGAAATAAAAAAAGAACTCAAACCTCTTGGCATTTCCTGCGGATGGTGGATTGCCACAACGGTTAAGGCGGGATACAGAGAAGATTTTCAGATGTATGTAAGACCCGACGGCTCGGAGCATCCCTTTATGATTTGTCCTCTTGGTGAAAACTACAGAAAAGCATTTTCTGAGTCTATGCTTGCCTTTGTAAAAATCGGTGAGCCCGATTTTCTCTTCACAGAAGATGATTTTCAGATAGACACAGGATGTTTCTGTGAAGATCACATCAAGGGCTTTGAAGAATATGCAGGTAAATATTATTCAAGAGAAACAATTGCAAACGCATTAAAAGAGAAAAAAGACTTTGAACTTATAGATATGTGGAGAAACTATTCAAAGAGCACCATTGTCGGTCTTGCAAAGGCAATAAGAGATGCTCTTTCCGAAGAATATCCCCATGTTCCCATAGGCTATATGCAGACGGGTGCTGTTGACTTTGAAGGTGACAGCACAGACGAACTTGTGAGAACCCTTGCAGGAGAAGGAAACACCCCTATGACAAGACTTTTCGGATGTTTCTACTGCGGCGGCGACCCTGCGGAAATGCCCAAGCAGCTTTTCCACACTCTCTACAGCCGTCAGCATCTTGAAGATGACATTGATTTTCTCCATGAAACAGATACATATCCTCATTCAAAGTTTTTCACATCCGAAAAAGATGTAAAAGCCATGTTTGGAATGGTGTTCTCATGGGGATTTGACGGCTCAATTTTCCATTGTACCGCAACAGCGGAAAAAGCTTTTGATGCAGATGCTCCCTATGGGGAAGTGTTCAGAGCCGAAAGAGACAGATTGACAGAAATGGCAAATCTCACAAGGGACTGCGAGGTTACGGGTGTAGAGGTTCTCTATGATCCATTCTGCAACACCGTATTCTCGGAAGGAGATGCATATTATCCCCGTTGGATAAAATCAGTCAGTCAGTTCGGAATATCCTACGGCAGTAAAAAATCTCCCGTGGCATTTATTGACGACAGATTTATAAGATGTGCAGATGAAGAAAGAATTTTGGAATATCTTTCAAAAGGACTTTTTGTTGACGGAGATGGCGCAAAGGCTCTTTGCGAAAGAGGATTTGGAAAATATATCGGTGTTGAAGTTGGGGAAGATGTATTTTTAGCTGGAAAACGTATGTATGACCTTGGAAGTCAGGAATATATTTGCGAATCTTTCGGTACAGGCACAATGCCCGGTGCAAACGGATGGTGTCCTGCAGGTCAGGGAACTTTGCTTGAACTTAAAATAACTGATGAAAAGTGTCAGCCCATAACAGAGTTTAAAAACTTTGAAGGAGAGGTTATTGCCCCTGCAATGACATGGTTTGAAAACTCTCTGGGCGGAAAAATTGTGGTTATGGGAATGACTCTTAGGGGCAATAATTCCCATTCGCTTTTCCACGGAACAAGACAGAGCCTTATACAAGGACTCATCTCAAAGATTTCTGACGATGTTGTGTATGTAAAAGATGAGGCAAAGGTTATGGTAATTGCCAACAAGCCAAAAGAAAATGCAGATTTCTCGGGAATCTTAACACTCTTGAATACGGGTGCAGACACGGTATGTGATGCAAAAGTATATGTTCCGGAAGGGTTTGCAAAGTTTGCATGCGTGTCTTTCCTTGATATAGACGGCAAATGGAAAAATGCGGATTTTGAAAAAGACGGAAATGACATAACAATAAAAATGCCCCTGAAATTCCAGGAGCCGGTGTATCTTATGTTAAAATGAGATGAGGGTGATAATATGAAATTAAAATCGGTTTTTGATAAAGAATTTAAAAAATACGGAAATGTTTTGGAAGGCTATGATTTTTCTGAACTTTTCAGAGCCCTTGAAAAATGCAACACCCCAAAAGAGGGTATTGAATATGTTGCAAGTGTTGATATTCTTGAACAGTGTGAGATTTATGATGAATTCACCAAAAGAGGCTTTGGCGGTATGCCAATTCAGCTTGGCTATTGCAACGGCGTAAATGACACATTAAACGCTCTTGAATATCACAAAAACAGCGAGTTCAACATTGCAAATGATGATATAGTTCTGATTCTCGGTCTTGAATCAGACATAGAAGACGGAAAGTATGACACGAAAAATGCCGAAATCTTCCATGTTCCTGCAGGCGTTGGAGTTGAACTTTTTGCAACCACTCTTCACTATGCACCTTGCGGACTTGATCCCAAAGATTCATATCAGATGGTGTGTGTTTTGCCAAGGGGAACAAACGGCGAAAAGCCCGATATAAAAAACACAGACAGTTTTGAGGCTAAAATGTGTTTTGGAAGCAACAAGTGGCTTCTTGCACATCCCGATTCCGATGAAGCAAAAAAAGGTGCATACATCGGACTTACGGGAGAAAATATAAAATGGAATGGAGAGGTATAATTATGGAAAAGAAAGTTTATATCGGAAACGATACAGCAGGACACTATTTGAAAACAAAATGCATTGAATATCTTGAAGGCAAAGGCATCCCCTATGTTGACTGCGGTTCTGATGATAACCCCGACATAGAGGCAACACGCTATCCTTTCTTTGCGGCAAAGGTTGCAAAGGCAGTTCAGTCAGGCGAGGCTCGCTGCGGACTTCTCATTTGCGGAACAGGAATCGGCATCAGCATGGCGGCAAATAAGTTCAAAGGCATAAGAGCCGCTTTGGTGAACAGCACCTATCTTGCAAGAATGACAAGAAGACACAACGATGCAAACATTCTTTGCCTTGGCGGAAGAACCATAGGCGAATGGGAAGCAATTGACATTCTGGAAACATTTTTGAACACAGAATATGACGGAATGTTTCATGACGGTTCATTAAATCTCATCCGTGATGCAGAAGATTTGATGATGAATGACCGGGTGTGGTGTGAAGAACCAAGAAAAATTTCAACAGGCCCATTGGCTGATGCTGAAATTTTTGACAGAAGCAAAGGTTGATTTTTTCTTGAAAGTGGAGACCGAAATTTTTTAAAATGACGTTGACACGGCAGGTAATTTAAATTCGAAATTCGAAATGCGAAATTCGAAATTATGGTAGAAAATCCCCTTGGGATTTTCATCAATAATTATGCGAAGGATAACTTCACTTGGAGGGCACGGAGACCCCCTACAAATTAGGAGAAGCATTGTTGGTTGTATGGAATATCATGAAATGCTTTATAGATTCCTATCATAACAAAATAGCAGGTTGCCGCTGATAATCACATAGCGTGTTTATCCATGGCTAACCTGCTAATTTTTGTTAACAATATATTATATGCATTGTGTGAATAATCCCCTACTGCACATAGCGAGTTTGCAAATATGTTGCAGACTCAACTGCTCTTTTGGATAGACGGCGTCCCCAATGTATGGAACTGTTATAGTTTCCTTCCGCAACAATGATGTGGTCTGAATGAACTTCCAAAACCACAACGCTGTGGGTATTGTTGTTTATTCTGAGTATATCCCCCACTCTCAACATATCTATTGTAATATTTTCATCAATGATTCTTGCCGGAACATGACCAAAAGCTGCATCACTTAATATATATGAAAATCCTGCGCATCCGTATCCGGTGTGATGTATATCTGCATTCCATACATAATAGTTATAGTTTGTCCATGGCATTCCTTCGGGATAGGAGAGCTTCATGGAAATGATTCTGTCATAATAGTATGATTCATCATATTGAGCTATATTGACCGCAAGTCCGTCATTGATGTTTATTTCAAGTGTTCTTGTAAACTCGTTGAACAAAACATCTCCATACACTTTCAGTTCTTCAAGGTTTATAATGGTAGCACCGTCAATATTGTAGCTCATAACTTCATTTCCATCAACAAAAGTACGGATATCTGTGTATAAAACATCAAAGGATTTTTTCCCTGCAAGACTTGCAGGAATTTGAGGTGTGAGATATGTGCTTGCAACAGTTGTTACAGAAGGATTTCTTTTCACAGAAAGAGTTCTGTCATATGGATTCCATTCAACATCGAAACCATAATTGCGTAAATCCTCGGCAACCACCATGGTATAGCCGTTGTAGTTAAATGCCGCAATATCATAGTTGTTGATTTTTGCCACAATGTCGGTATATAAGGTTTTCCCCACAACGTCACCGATGTTGCTTGCATGTGCTGTGACAAAACAGCTGACAAAAACCGATAGAACTAAAAGGGTAATCAAAAATAATCTTTTCATGTTTTTCTCTCCGATATAAAAAATAATATAACATTAATTATAATATAAACTTTTTGGGTTTACAATACCTATGGGGAATTATGATATCTTTTATGGTTCAAGTTCCGCCTCTTTTTCTTTACGCTCCGTTCCCTCTTAGGGTTCAAGTCCTACTTTGCAAAACAAAAAGTCCGCACCTGACGGAACGGACTTTTTATTTTACAGGGGCAGTAGGACTTGAACCCACGGCACGTGGTTTTGGAGACCACTGCTCTACCAACTGAGCTATACCCCTATATATTAAATTCGCAACATTGATATTATATATCAAATTATGTCATGTGTCAATAAGTTTTTTGAAAAAAATCAATAAAATCTGCATAAAATATGAGAAATTTTCATCTATTTTCTTAAAATACAAAAAAAGTTATTGACATTTCTTTGTTAGTGTGCTAAAATACTTCTTGTTCCGAATAGATACGGAGAGGTGTCCGAGTGGTTTAAGGAGCTAGTCTTGAAAACTAGTGATGCGAAAGCACCCAGAGTTCGAATCTCTGCCTCTCCGTTTTTTTCTTTAATATTTATCTTGGTATTGCTTTATGAAACAGCAAGCAATACATAGGTACGGAGAAGTACTCAAGAGGCTGAAGAGGCGCCCCTGCTAAGGGTGTAGGTCGGGTAACCGGCGCGAGAGTTCAAATCTCTCCTTCTCCGCCACCATTAAGCAAGTCATTTTTTGAATGACTTGCTTTTTGTTGTATAATGAAAACCACGCGATAGTCGCGTGGTTCAATAGAGGTTAACCGATGAGTGATAAATCCTCCGACTGTGATATAATTGAATTGACCTGCCAGTCAAATATATAACACAGTCGGAGGATTTAAAAATGAAAAATAATGATACACACAGTTTACCACACACAAAATGGAATTGCAAGTATCACATAGTCTTTGCACCGAAGTATAGACGAAAAGTATTTTATGAGGAGAAAAGATTAGAAATACGTGAAATACTACGAAAACTTTGTCAATGGAAAGGTGTAGATATAATAGAGGGAGAAGTGTGCCCTGACCACATACATATGCTAGTGAGTATCCCTCCCAAAATGAGCGTTTCGGGATTTATGGGATATCTAAAAGGTAAAAGTGCATTGCTGATATTTCAAAAATGGGGAAATATGAAATTTGCATACCGAAATCGCGAGTTTTGGTGTAGAGGGTATTACGTTGATACCGTGGGGAAAGATACAAAAGCAATCACAACATACATAAAAGACCAGTTAAAAAAAGACCAAGAGAGTGACCAACTAAGTTTTTTTGACCCACGGGACCCATTTATGGGTAGTAAGTAAAAATTGCATGGCTGGCAGGCCAATGAAAAACGCACTTGTGCGTCAGCCAGTAATATAAGGGCTATGCCCGAAAATGAAATACCCCCCGTTATACGGGGGGATATTTATTCTGTCTGAAATGTGGATAACTTTTAGGAATTTCTCTGTTTTTGAGTACACAAAACAAAGCTCATCAAATTAGAACTCCAAAAATTGATTTATTCGATTTTTAGGCCACTTTTATCTCATGCAAAAATTGTCCCTGACGGTTGGCTACCGTCTTATTGTGCAATTTTTGTATGTTGTATGCCAAACAAAGAACGAGAATTTCTGTCCTCACATTGCTTGTTCCTCTTGTTAGAAATCGTCTGAACCCCATATCTTCCTTCAATACTCCAAAGGCACCTTCAACTTGTATTGAACGATTTATCCTAAGCAATATTCCTTGCTTGGT
>JAZONV010000125.1:0-47915 GCA_045654685.1 Clostridia bacterium
AAAAAAAATAAAAAAATTTTTACAAAACCTCTTGACAAACAAGAGGTTTTGTGTTATAATATATACAGAAAGAACAAGAGAGGAAAAACTACAAATGAAAAACATTACCAATGCAACAGTAAAATCTATTATCAAGAATGGTGGTGCAACCTTTAACCGCAATGGTGAAAGAGTTAAGCTTAAGAGTGGCTATCAAGTAAGTAAAGAAGGCTTAATGACTTTCGAAGTAAAATGTTTAGGTAAAGGACTTATTAAGTTTCTTATTGAAAACAGACTTTCAAAACGTGGTGATTACCTCGGCTTATGGATAGATAATGGCTTAGTTTACATTGACATTAGCTGCCGAGTAGCAACCAAGAGAGGCGCAATGCAGATGGGCAGAGACCTCAATCAGTTGAGTGTGCTGAGATGGAGAGATAGACAGTGCTTGACCGTGGCTTAATGGTCAGGCACTTTGCCTTTTATTAGAAACTTGCGGCAGGCGCGCTGACGGATGTGAGCGCGCCTCATTTGGCACAATTGTATACCTTGCACAATTTTTCTGCAAAAAGTTTGTGCAAAATTTTTATAAACTTTTTTCCCAAAACCCCTTGACAAATCGCCACGCATATGCTATAATTAAGGTACAAAAAAGAAATAAAGCAAAGGAGACTTCACCATGTTGACCTTCACCATCGAACACAAATTCTGCGGATTCACCACCAAGATTCAAGGCGAGAATATCATGGACGCCCTGCGTAGAGCAGGCAAGGATCTTCGCTACTGGACAGTAAAATATGTAGAGGTTTAAAAGCCTCTACTTTTTTTATTTTATTTTTGAAAAAAGTACTTGACAAATGACTTCGTCTGTGGTATACTAGAATGGGAGAGTATGCCCGAACACTTTAGTTCGCTAAAGTGTTAAAGTAAAAAAATTTCATTTTAATTTTGAAAAAAGTACTTGACAAATGGCTTCGCCTATGCTATAATAAAGGCACAAAGGGAGAGGACAGAAGATCCGCCCCAAAGAAAGGAATTAAGAATTATGTATCAAAACACTATCTACACTGATGAAGAGTATATGGCCCAGGGTTTTACTGCTGAAGAGTGCCCCAAGATTCGCAGACATGACGAACTGTTCAACAGAGACCAAAAGAGCAAGTTCTACAATGTCGAACCTCTCACCAAGGAAGAGAGAGAAGAGATGTATCGCCTGGTTGAAGAACTGGGCATCTAAGAGAAGGGCGAAAGCCCTTCTTCTTTATTATACAAAAAAATTTTAAAAAAGTCAAAAAGACACTTGACAAAACCCTATCTGTATGATATATTATGTATAGAAAGAGAGAGGTAAATCTCTCAAGAGAAAGGAAGTAAAGATTATGAAAAGATACGAAATCATCGCTAAGTACAACATCTGCGGCAATATGGTTGAATGCCTCGCAACTACTCCCACGGCTATGGGTGCATGGTGCGTCTGCTACGGAGAAGAAACTGCTAAGCAGAGAGTTGAAGAGCTGAAAGCCAAAGGCTTGGAAGCAAGATATCAAGAAAAGCCGAAAGGCACGGCTTGGTATGATGATGAGAATTGGATTGGCTAAAAAAAGTCAAAAAAGTTCTTGACAAATCATAACCCCTATGATATAATAAAGACACAAAGGAGGAGCAAACCTCCAAAAGAAAGGAATTAGAAATCATGAAGAATTATCGAATCTACATCAAGTCCAACAAGAACCCTCGCACCATCAATACTCCTATGATGGGTCGCACCTACTACGAAGTAATCGAAGTCCAAGGCAACAGAGAGGCTCTTGAGTCCAAGGTTGCGGAACTGCGAAATGCAGGAGAGACCATCACTGAAATCCGCACTAACATGGGCGGAAAGATTTGGATGTAAAGAAAAGCACCCCCAAATGGGGGTGCTTAATTTTCGTTCACGAGCCTTGGGCCCGGTTTTTTGATACACACGGCTCAGTTGATAAATAAAAAACAAATTAAAATAAATAATAAAATAAATAAAAAAATCCTAAAATACCCCTTGACAAATAGCTGCCCTTGTAGTATAATAAAGACACAAAGGGAGAGGACATGAGCCACTCCGAAAGAAAGGATTTTGACTATGTACGACTTCAACATCACTGCTCAGGAAATTGCCGACTTCAACGCTGATATGGCTGAGATGGCCGGCTACACCCCCACTGAAGAAGAGATGGCTGAGATGGCCGCCTTCTTCGGGAAGGAATAAAAGAGGGGGCAAAACCCCTCTTTTATTTAAAAACCCCTTGACAAATAATTATCCATATGATATAATACAGGTACAAAAGAGATGGAGGTACTCACTATGATGACTAACAACTACTTCGACACCCTTCACTGGACTCACATCAACACCCTTTCCGAGGGCGGGATCACTGTCGAGGAATACATCGACGACTCTCGCACCTACCTCAAGCAGGTATGGAATGATGGATTCGTTGAGATCCATGAAATTGGGGCTTGATAAAAGCCCCAATCCATGCTATAATAAGGGTACAAAAAGAGAGGAGAAAACAACTATGATGAGATACACTATTCAGCACAAGCACTGCGGTAAGATTACCACTATTGAAGGTTATACTATTTGGGATGCCTTCCGTAGCTTCGGCTTAGACCCCAAAGTTTGGGAGATTATTGGGGCAGAAGAAATTTGAAAAAGGGGTTGACAAACCCCACCCCCATATGCTATAATAGGGGTACAAAAGAAAAGGAGATAAAACCCTATGGAAAAGATTCTGAACATTATCGAAATAATCGTTGCTATCATCTTGGTAAGCATTCCCCTTGCATTTATTTGTCAAATGATTTATTTGCTATTAAATTAAAAAAAGGGGTTGACAAATCAACCCCCCTATGTTATAATAAGGGTACAAAAGAAAAGGAGATAACAACTATGAAATACTTCGAACTCAAGAACACCAAGACCCAGGCAACCGCTCAGGTCGTAGCCAAGAACCTCATGGACGCATACAAGCAGGTCGGTTGGAGACCGCAGGATGGCAGGCTGATTTGGAAAGCGGATGCCGATGCCGCAAATGACAAAGGCGAATACTGAGAGGGGCATATGCCCCTCTTTTTTTCGGCGGCGCGTCAACAGTTGTAGAAGCGCCGAATTTGAAAGTAAAACGACTCGCCCGCAGATTGAATTGAAAATGTTTGTGCAAAATGACGAAAATTTTTTTCCCAAAACCCCTTGACAAGTCCACCCCTATATGCTATAATTAGGGTACAAAAAGAGAGGAGCTAAAAGTTATGATTAACATTAGAACTATCCGTAAGCTGACTAACAACGATGGCCTGACCCTTAAGATGGGCAAAATTATCACCTACAAGACCGGCTGGCAGGTTGCCGATTATGGCATTGAAACCAAGAGCGCAGAGGAAGCCATCAAAGCTGTGCGCAGAATGGGCGGCAACTGCGGTATCTGGTTCGCTGATGGTGTTTACTACATTGACCACAGTTTCCGAGTGAACACCAAGCGTGAAGCGATGGAAATCGGCAGAGCGCACAATCAAATCAGTGTTCTGTGTTGGCGCAATATGGGCTTAGCTTATTGCTAAGCCTTTTTTTCAAAAAAAGTAAAAATAATGCTTGACAAATTATAATATATAGTGTATAATTAAGGTACAAAAAGAGAGGAGATAACACCTATGAAAACTTACATCTACAACTTCAACGGATACATCCACGAAACCAACACCGCCTTTGATGACACCTACCGCCAGTTGATGCGTGAAGCAAAGGCAAACGGTGAGACCGTCACTCGCCAAGTGGTGGATGGTAACAAGGTCACTGACCAGTACTACCACCCTGCAGGCATTTGGCTCGATGCCTAAAAAAGTAAAAATTGGGGGTTGACAAAACCCCCAACCCATGTTATAATAAGTATACCAAAAGACGAAAGGAATTGATAAATATGTTGAATCTGATTTGTTCTATCCCCGAAAATATTGGTTGGGTCATCGTTGGTGCGATGGGTATGCTTGCCGTGGTCATGATGGTCAAGCTTGGCAAGTTGATTGCCACCGCCATCAAGGAACGGCTCGAGGATGCAAAGGAAGAGACCGCCGAGTGAAGCGGTCTTTTCTTTGTTTTGGGCGTGCCGCCTAGGGTCCTAGGGGGCACGCTTTTTGAAACTTGGGCGCACTTCAGCCGAATCGAAAGCAAAACGATTTGTGCAAAATGACGAATAAAAAATCCCAAAAAACCCTTGACAAATACCCCCATATATGCTATAATATAACCACCAAGAGAAAAGGAGAATGAAAATGCATTATATTAAAGAAGTCGAAATCAGCAACCGCCGCAAAATTATGGATATCCTCTGCAAATGTCCCCACGGTCTGCGGAAAAGGGAAATCGCTTCCTTTACTGGTATTTGGGTCGGTGATCTTGTGAAGCCGATTGCCGATATGGAAGCCGAAGGTATCCTCACACACTATACCGTACGTGATATGGCTAACATGGAATGGTACGATGTATTTTATATTAGGGGTTGACAACAACCCCTTTCTATGATATAATAAAAGCACCAAAAGAAAAGGAGTAATTACAATGATTCAGAGAAACATTACCTACCACATCAGCGAGGACAGACTCGATAGAGCCTGCTACATTATGACTACTGTTGGAATGGGTGAAGTAGTCAAGGAACGCAGATGCGTTGATGAGTATGGCAGAACTGCCTACAAGTGTTTGACCGATACTGGAGTGATGCTGATTTACAATGCAGACCGCTCTCGTGTTGTGACCCTTTACATTGCAACTCAGCAACAAATCGCATGGATGTTTGAGGGCAAGACCCCAAGTTGGCTTTTGCGAGTGGTGAAGAAAAACCGCCCCCATATCGTTGGACAAAATAATGCAAAATTTTAGAAAAGAGGGGTTGACAAAACCCCTCTTTTGTGCTATAATACAGATACCAAAAGAGAGGAGAACTGTTATGGCAGAACTTATTTTTTATGTAATCGTATTGGTAGTCGGTGGCGGATGGCTGTGGTATCAGTGCCACAAGTATGGCAGTAGCACTGTCGATTGGGTGGCTAACAAAGATTACTGAGGGGCAATTTGCCCCTCATTTTTTCAGCTGCGCGTCCTGGGGCCAGGCGCGCAGAATTTCCATTATAACATACCCTCAGCAATTTGTCAATAGGCAAAATGAACAAAATAACCAATTCCCATTCTCCCATAATTGTGCAATATTACTTGTTGACTTTTGGAATGAGTTATGATATACTATTGGTGTCAAGGGGAGGGAACACCCCACCGAGTTAGGCAACGGGGGTGGGTGGCGAACTGTTGGCAGATGGCTGTATCGATTCCTAACCTATCGGCACGCAACTTTCTTGAAAAAAAATTTCAAGAAACCCCTTGACAAACCGCCCAAGTTGTGATACAATAAGGGTGTCAAGAGGGATGGAGCGCAAGGCTCCCCGTACCTCCCCAAAGAGGGTGTGGCGAGGTTGTGATAAAAAATCATAACAAACCTCTTGACAAATCATCCAAGTTATGTTATAATAAAGGCACAAATGAGGGATGCGAGGCAGCCTGAGAGCAAGGGTTGACCCACGAGAGTCATGTAAGACCTCGACGATAAAGTCCTCGACCGCACGGGGTGTAGGGGTGCGGAATACAAATGTGAACCAGACCGTGCAGGCTGAAACAATGTCGCGGATATCTCTACTACCACAAGCCACTTCCTTTCTCTGCTCGTGTAGCTCAGCTGGAAGAGCAATAGCCTTTTAAGCTATGGGTCGGGAGTTCGAGCCTCCCCACGGGCACCACTCGTTTCCGTTTCCTTTCTTTGTCCAAAACCTCCCTGTTCATTTGAATGGGGAGGTTTTGGCTGCTCGCGCATGGGCCTGGGCGAGCAGAATTTACAATAATACAAGAACCTAGCAATTTTGAAATCAAAAAACTTTTGTGCAAAATGACGAATCAAAATCCTATAATTCCTCTTGACTTCTGCCGCTATATGTGGTATACTTAGTGTACAAAAAGAAAGGAGCTAACCGCTATGAAATACTATCACATCATCGAAGAGACCACCGACCAACAGACAGTTGAAGTCTTTGCCGAAACTCTCTATGAGGCTCTTCAAACCTACTTCCATTTCTCCACCAATGAGACCCCCGAACTGGTCGAGGCTCACCGCAACATTACCACCTATTTCTTCCCCTCTGAAACCTGCACCATTACTAAGCAGACCGAACAACTCGTATTTGCTAAGTGGACACATAACAAAGGACTTTATTAAGGAGGAAACAAAATGACTAACTTTCTGTTTGAAGACACTATTGACGGAGGTTTCTTCTTCGTCCAATGCGACACCTTGGAAGAAGCCTATGAAATCATTTGGGAAGAAATCGCCTGCGAACATTCCGGCATCGTGATGGATTGCACCGATGTTCCCGGATGGTATGATTACCTTGGCGATTACACCGATGCACAAGCTGAAATCATGGGTTATGACACCTATTAAAGCGAGGGGCGAAAGCCCCTTGTTTTTTGGCCCGTGGGGCCCGGGTGGGCCCCAAAATTTTATTATATCATATTCTCAGCAAAAAGTCAATAGAAAAATCAAAAATATTTATATAAATTATTTTTCCTAAAATGCTTGACAAATACCCACCCTTGTGATATACTATACTCACAAAGGGGGAGCAAACCTCCAAAAGAAAGGAATTATGATTATGTTTACTACTACTAAGCTTTCCGCTATGCCCTATGCACAGGCTACTGTTTGCAAGTTTGACAATGGTGATATCATCCTTGTGTCCTATGTCACCGAAGTGGCTTCCATTGATAATCAAGGTTGGCTTTCCATTCGTGGTCTGTATTCCATGACTACTAGAAAGCACATCGGTGCTTTTGTCAAGGAATACGCAAACCTTGATTTTCAGACCGCTAAAAAGTTGTATGTAGACGGCTACCGCTACAACATCTACACGGGCGAAGTTGTGGCGGTATAACCGCCACTTTCCCCTTGACAAATCCACAAATCTGTGATACAATACCAGTACCAAAAGAAAAGGAGAACTTGAAAATGAAAATGATTACTGTTAAAATGAACTGCGTGTTTTGCGGTCGCCCCCATTCCGTGTCTGTCCCCTCTAAAGGCTATCAGCTGTGGCAAGAGGGTGAGCTGATTCAGCGTGCGATGCCCACGGTATCCGCAACCGAAAGGGAGCAACTTATCAGCCGCATCTGTCCCAAATGCCAGGAATCCATTTTCGATGAGCCTGCGGACATTGATGACGATACGGGGTTCGACCCCTACCTGGGTTGCTTTACCGATGATTGCTGATAGAGGAGGGGAAATTTCCCCTCCTTTTTTTTGGCCTCTCGTGCAGGGTTGAGCGCGAGAGGGATTTCCAACAAAAGCAACCCCTAGCAATTTTTCTTGCGAACAACTGCAAAAAATTATACTTGACAAAAATCCCAATATATGATATAATACACATACTAAAAGAAAGGAAGATGCATATGTTTATCGGTTATTCTGAAAGCACTCTGTGGCGGAACATCGCCAAGCAACAACTGGAAATCCGTGATGAGGCAGATTGGCTCAACCATTACACCGCAACGCAGGATATTGATTGCGTAGAGGATTGCGTACGCAACATCATGGACTCCTGCAAGGCAATCATGGAAAACATCGAGAATTTAAGAGGGGAGAAAATGTGATGAACTTTTGGATTGTTTTTGCATTGTTCGGTGCTATCGGCATCCCTTGCCTTGTGGCGGTCTTTAGCTTTGGTGAGGATTGGAAAGGCAAGCTGTTCGGCACTAGTGTCGTGCTTGTTATTTGGCTTACTCTTGCGGTTGGTAGCTACTTTGGTGTAGATGTCAACGCAGACAAATGGAATGATGGCTACTGTGGATGCGGTACTCATTGGGAACTAAGAGGTGCAAGCCAATATCGTTCTTCCCATACCAAGTATTATGTATGCCCCGATTGCCACGCAGAAATCGAAATAAATTATTAAAAGGGGGTTGACAAACCCCCTTTTTTCTGCTATAATAAAGAAAAACGAAAGAGGTAAGCACCATGCAATACGCACTCGAAGAACTGACCTACTGGCAAACCACTAACAATATCCGTGATACTTGGGTACATGAAGATTATGATGATGTGGAAGTCTATCAAAGCAAAAGCCTTGATATCATCTGCGTGAAAAGGGATGCAGAGGGCAATATCGTGGATGCTTGGATGGAATAAAATTGGGGGTTGACAAAACCCCAAAGATATGCTATAATTAAGGCACAAATGAAAGAGAGGTAAACACCATGGCTAACAAGAAAAAGAAAATCGACCGCCGAGCCTTTAAGAAAGAGGGCGAGGAACTTCAGCAGTATCTTATCTTTACTCGCAAGGGTAGTCGAGTAGAGAGTGGCAAGCGGTACAATCGCCAAAAGTTTAAGAGAGGTGATAAGGAATGATGGATTGGAAGAACATTCAAATTGAATATCAAAATCTTAAGCAGGAATGGGATGATGCTTGGGATAAGTGGATAAGTGATCCTGCTGATGATGAAAAATATAACGAGTTGGGCATTGCGAAATCTCGCTTTTCCATTTTCTGCATGGATGTGATGGAGCAGTTGATGGAAAAGAATGCCGATGTATTGGAACGGCTGAAGAAGATGTGAGAAACCTGCGTTTTCCCTGGGAAAATGGGAATTGAACATTTTTGCCCAAAGGCACTTGACTTTTTAAAAAATTTATGCTATAATACCAATAGTAAAAAAGAAAAGGAGAAATCAAAAATGACAATTGGAATGTGGATAACCTTTGGTGTTGCCGTTTTTATCGGCATTGCCGCAACAATTTGGGCAGGTGTTTATGCCTACGAAGAGGGCAATAATGTGCTGAGTGCAGTTGTGATTGCGTTTCTTATTTCCGCTCTTGTGTGCGGTGGCATCCTTATTGGCGGTCATTGGTACTACGGCAATACCGCAAGCGGTGCAAGAGCATTGAAAGACCAACAGAGTGAACTCAGTAATGGTTTGATGCGTGAAATCATTATCACTGCAGAAGATGGTCGAGAAATCTTCTATTATAAGGGTAAATGCGATATTGAAACAGACCACGCAAATTATATACTGTTTGAAGATGAGAACGGCTATCGGCACATTATTTACAAGGGAATTCAAGACACTATCATCGTGTCGGAGTTGGAAGATTGAAATAGGGGCAATATGCCCCTATTTTTATTTTGAGCCGCTCGCTTATGGCCCAAGCGAGCGGAATTTCAAATCAATATACAATTTGCACAAAATTGAAACCAAATCATTGTGCAACATTACTACTTGCAAAATCCTTTAATCTGTGGTAGAATACTATTGTCAAGAGGGGAACACAATACCGAACCCCAAGACTATAAGCCAGGACACAGATAGGCGAACTGTCGAAACAATAGCACCTAATAAGGTTGAGTGATGGGATTTGTTCAGGCTCACAGACACAGTAGCTTATATGCGGTCAGTAAGTTTGTATAACAAAAAAAGTCTAGAATTTTTTTGGAAAACCTCTTGACAACTCCACAATTATGTGATATAATTCAATTACCAAAAACGAAAGGAACTGAAAAATATGAATACCGAAGTAAAGAATGTCAACCCTGCCCCCATCGACCTCACCGCTCTGTCTAATGCACATGATGCAGGCATCCGTGAATCCAAGCGGAATAAGGCGGTAGCCTATGTGGGTGAAACCATCCTGCCTTACCTTACCAATGTGGCAAGTGCAGGCAATCGCATGGCTCTTGTTCATGTAGCTGAGGGTCTGTATGCAGATGATATCATCGATGAGATTCTCAATCGCACCACCGCCAAGTATGCAAAGCGGACTTATGCTGGCTCTACCAAGATTCGTGTGGAATGGTAAATAGGGGGCATATGCCCCCTACTTCAAAAAGGAGTGGTCAATATGTTTAAGGAAATAAATACTCGTGAAATGCATCGGCTTGCCAATATGCTTGGCGGTGCAAACATCCCCTATAAAATCCATGAACTTTGGGGTGGAATGCAGATTGTTTATCCCAACGGTGATGACTTTGTTTGCTCTGTTGTCCAGCACGCCTTTTCCTATGGTGGTGCAAATGGTCATCTTGAAATCATGGGTTTGCTGACCGCTGAAGAGGAAGAATATGACTCTGTAAAGGGTTGGCTGACCGCTGAAGATGTTTTTGAAAGAATTTCAAAACATTTTTCAGAAAACACTTGACAACTGGGCGGTCATGTGTTATAATATCAATGTAAAGAAGATCAGGTCAGCCAATGGGGCAGAAAGGGTTATCAAATGAAGATGGATTACGGCTAGGGGTGGCTCCCAACAATGCTAAGGGTTTGGCGACCCGTACCAAGAAGCCTATTGACCGAGTAGGTTGAGTAGACTGGCTCAAAACCACTTGGTTGAGAATTGAATATACTAGAAAGACCTCCAAGGGGCAGACCCCTTGGAGACATTTTTTAGCCGCCCGTGGTTGAGCGCCACGGGCGGATTTTCCAAAAAACAAAGGCATTCGCTTTTTTATTTTTAAACTCTAGCCAAAAAAAGTGCTTGACAAAATTCCCATAATGTGCTATACTATCAATGTAAGGAAGACGCCCCCACAAAAGAAAGGAGACCCCCCATGCTATATACTTTGGTTAATGCACTGGACTACTACCTCAAGGCTTGCAAGAACGCACAAGACCTGCGTACACAGAGAACTTTCTTTGACCAGGCTTTTGGTGCGGCTCAGTACCATATCTTTATGTTCCCTGCTGACCAGCAGGAAGTCGAAGAACTGTGGAACTGCTACAAGCCCCAGTTTGAAAAAATTATTTATGGATGGGGTTGACAAAACCCCTCCCCTATGATATAATACATTTACCAACCAAAAGAAAAGGAGAAATTACTATGTACGAACTGTTGCAGGCTGTTGCCGACAAGATGGATGCCAATGGTGTCCCCTATTCCGCTACGGGTGTTGACCCTGCTTACATTTATTACCCTACTCGCATCGGCTATCAAATCCGTGTGCGACTCTATGAGGATGATGCTGAAGCCTCTGTCTATGCTACTGGCGGTGATTACATCTGTAATTCTGCCGATGCCGATGAAATCTATGACATCATCGCAAAGCGGCATTTCCACGCAAAGAAAGCCGTGGATTTTGTCACCGAAGAAATCGGCAGACTCAAGGCTTTCGATGCAGGTTGCAAGGCTCTGTCCACGGTTGCTCGCAATTTGAACCTGCTTGCTCTTGAGGGCAAAATCTTCCGTGCCTATGGTCGTGATGAAGAAGCCGCTGACATTCTCCGCATTATGCTTCGCAAGACCAAGTCCAATGCTCTGCTTGTTGGCTCGGCAGGTTGTGGCAAGACCGCTATCGTGGAAAATCTTGCTTACTACATCACCGATGCTCGTATGGCTTATCTACGTTCCTTGGAAGATGCCGCCAAGGCAAAGCGGTTGGGTGAAGAGGCTGACGAGGTTCTTGCCCCTCTGTTCAATGATACTGTGATTTATGACCTTGATTTGTCCTCTTTGGTCGCAGGCACGAAGTATCGTGGTGATTTTGAGGAAAAAGTGAAGTCCATTCTTCACGAATTGGAAAAGAACCCCAATATCATCGTGTTTATCGATGAAATCCATATGCTGAACTCCGCAGGACAATCCGAGGGAGGTTCGAATGGTTTGGGTCAGCTTATGAAGCCTGCTCTTGCCCGTGGCACTATCAAGTGCATCGGTGCTACTACCGATGAAGAGGTCGGCATCGTCTATGAGGACAGAGCCTTGGCTCGTCGCTTCAATAAGGTAAAGGTTCTGCCCCTTGGTGGCAACAAGGCAATTACTGTTTGCGGTAAAATCCTTGCCGACTATAGTGCCGCCCATGGTATCAAGGTTGAGGGCATCACCGCAGAGGAACTGTATGCCGTGGCCTCCACGAAGCTGAAAGAAACCAGTTTCCCCGACAATGTCATCAACTTGATTGATGAAACCTTGGCAAGTGCGAAATTCGCACGGAAGTCCGTGGTTGACAAGACCGATTTCAATGCTACCCTTGCTCGTCTGCTTGGGTCTGAAATCGTGTCTGTGAAGCTTGGCTTCCAGTTTTAAGATTGAAGAGTGGGGATTTTTCCCCACTCTTTTTTCAGCTGGGCATGCACGGGCGCGCATGCCCAGAATTTGGTTAATATGTGCAAATCGAAATCTTTTGAAAGCAAAATCATTGTGCAACTTGCCTATTGATTTTTCCCGTAATCCGTGCTATACTATACCTACCAACAGAGAGGAGAATACCTATGGCTAAAGCGATTTTTGACACCACCGATGGTAGAACTTTTGAATTCACCGCACATCCCGACTTCCAGGGTTGCATGACCTCTTATGAGATTCGTGAGGTTGTCCGCCCCACATGGAAAATCTTCCGCACTCGGCACTGCAAGAGCGGACACTTTTGGACAGAGGACTATTCCACCATCAAGGAAGGCTTGCTTGCAATGCTCGGCATCTATCTTGAGCAGGAAACCATCGATAAATCCAACAGAAAAAAGTTTGAAGATTTTGAAAAAAGTCTTGACAAATAGCCTAATCTATGTTATAATCATAGTACCAAAAGAGAGGAGTACATGATATGGAAAACATTAAGATGATTTGCTTTGATATGGATGGCACAATCGCAGACCTCTACGGAGTAGACAACTGGCTTGAAAAGCTGAGAGCCTACGATGCAACCCCCTACATCGAAGCCAAGCCTATGTGCGATATGGTTGAGTTGGCAGACCTGCTCCACATTGCACAGCACAGAGGAATCGAGGTACGCATCATTACTTGGCTGAGCAAGGAAAGCACCGCTGAGTATGACGAGTTGGTGAGAATCACCAAACGAGTGTGGCTCGAAATGATGGGTCTGCCGTATGACCACTTCCACGGTGTCCAGTATGGAGCAACCAAAGCCGATAGCATCCGCAAGTATCTGCACGATGGAGAACAGGCAATTCTGTTCGATGATAACGCAAAGGTGCGTAGCGGTTGGCACATGGGTGATGCGATTGACCCCAACGAGTATGACATCTGCGGAGTGTTGAGAGAGGTACTGGGTCTGTAAAGACCCTACCCCTTTCATTATACCAAAATTTTTCAAGATTTGCAAATTCGCTGGTTTCTAAGGGATTGAGCCTATCAGTCCCATTCCAAACGGCAGACCACTGCCTAGTCCTTTCTTTTGGTGTAGGTGAGGGGGCTAAAATTTTAGCCCCCAAGCCGAAAAAAATCTTGACACGAAAAGAAAGTTGTGGTATAATAAAATCGTTCCAAAGATGGGACTACAATTCCAATAGAGAGGAAGAAAAGTAATGAGGAGAGCAGACAAATGGATTGCCGAGGATGGCACAGTTTTTGAGGGCAATGATGCCTACCGCAGATGCTATCAGTATGAGCAAAAGTTGGAAGAAAACAAATATGAAGCCTTGAAGAACTGGATTCGGTTTTTCAACTGGAAAGGTGAACCCTATGCCTACAATTGGGTAAAAAGAGATGGTTATGCTACTTATGCCCAGGTTTTGGGTGTCCCTAGAGAAGATTTCGGCATTTGGGATTTGTGGTGCGAGGTTGTTCCTGGTGGGTTGGGAGATATGCTTACCTATGAATCCGATTGCGGTATTTGGGTTAGTCCCCATGAGAACGATGAATGGGTGCGTTGGGAAGATATGGTCAACGACTTTGAAGTGAGAAGAAAGAGCGTTGAAAAAATTACGGAGGGTGAATAACACCCTCCTTTTTTCATTTCATTTTTGGCGGCCCGTCCTCAGGTGAGGCGGGCCGAAATTCTATTATACCACATCCCGAGCAATTTGTCAATAGGAAAATCAAACAAAAATCACGCCCTTAATTTTCCCATTATTGTGCAATATGCCATCTTGCATTTTGCACCCCTATGTGATATACTATCACTACCAACTGAAAGGAATGTGATGTGTATGTTTAGTCCTGCCTCTTATGACCACTATGGTCATGACCTCTATAACCGCAATGGTCTGCGGAATGTTCGTAATACTGTTCGGCATACCTATAACTGCGGTGGATATGCTTTGGGTACTTTCTCATGGTATCTGCCCTATGAATCCGACCGCTACGGCTTTGTTTGGGGGAATCATTTGACCGCCAAACGCATGAGTGAAATCACCGACAAGTGCGTGGAATTTATGCTCCATGATTTTGCCGACCTCCGTGTGATTGAGTCGGTTGCCGACCTCCAAAAAGGTGAATATGCGATTGCGTTCCGCTTATCGAGTGATGGAGATTTTCACTATATCAAACGCAATCGCATGGGTCTGTGGACACACAAAAGAGGGGCATCTTCCAATATTTGGGTAATGCCCAAAGATATGGTTCTCAATTCTGTGTGGTGCAACCGCTACAATGGAAAAATTGTTCTGCTTGCCAAAAAAATGTCTTGACAAATGGAACACCTTATGATATAATGTATCCGTGGTTGGGGGAGCGATGGCAACCCCCACCAACTAACTATAAAGGATTGATTCCAATGGAGAAGATTGACCGCCGACACCACTATGTTTTGGTACTTGATACCGAAACCGCTAACACCATCCAAAAGGATGAAAAGTTGGATATGTCCAATGTCCTCTTTTACGATTGCGGATGGGCAGTTGTGGACACCATAGGAAATACCTATAAGACCGCAAGTTATGTAAACCGAGATATTTTCTGCTACGAACGAGAGTTGATGCAATCGGCATACTACGCAAAGAAAATTCCCCAGTATATTGCCGAGGTTATCGCAGGCAAACGCATCATGGCAGACCAGTACGAAATCCACCAAGCTATGGTTGCCGATATGAAAGAGTACGGCATCACCGAGGTTGTTGCCCACAATGCACGATTTGATACCAACGCATTGAACGGCACACAGAGATATGTGACCAAATCCAAATATCGTTGGTGGTTTCCCTATGGCACAGAAATTTGGTGTACCATGCGTATGGCTCAAGATGTTATCTTGCCCATGCCCACTTACCGCAAATTCTGCGAGGAACATGGCTATTTGACCGCTACTGGCAAGCCGAGAAAGACCGCAGAAATTCTCTACCGCTTTATTACTGGCAATACCGATTTTGTGGAATCGCATACTGGTTTGGAAGATGTAGAAATTGAAAAAGAAATTCTTTTCTATTGTTATCGTCAGCACAAAGCTATGCCCCACAAAGTCCTCTATGCCAAGCCTACCAAGGACACCGAGGAAATGCCCACTTTCTATTATTTGGGCAAAAATAATCCTCTATCTGTTGAAGAAACTTTGAAAAAAGTGCTTGACAATTCGGCTGACCTATGATATAATAAATACACTCAAGGGGGAGCAATCCCCCAAGGGTGAATAAAATTGGGTTGCGACCTACCGCAAGATTGGAGAAGATGTATATGGCTAACAAGAAGATGACGGTTGTACAGAAGTACGATGCTATTGAGAGAATGCTCAATGGTGAAGTGGTGGAGAATTTCTCCATCGAAGATGCTCTTGCTTTCATCGGTGAACGCAAGGCACAGACCATTCGCAAGAACACCCCCAACCCTGACCGCAAGCCTACTCCCAAGGAACTGGAAAAGCAGACCGAGAGAGAGGGCATTTACACCGAGATTGGCTTTGTGCTGACCTCTGCTGAGAAGATGACCATCGGTGAGATGCAGAAGTCCTCTGCTACTTTGGATGCTCTGTCCAATCAGAAGATTTCCGCAATGCTTGCCGATATGATTGAAGTCGGCAATGTGGTGCGTATCAAGGAAAAGGGCAAGACCTACTTTGCCCTTGCCCCCATTGAGGAATGATATGGGGGGCAATGCCCCCCAAATTCAAGCCATGCGAAAAATCGGTTTAACCGATGCGGAAATCTTGTCAATACTTGCCACCGACAAAAGAATCGACAAAGGTGAGAAACTTTTTGAACTGGATGCCGATTTAGAAAAGGGAGCAAAAAAGGCAAGACGAGCAGACCGCACAGACACCCCCAAGAAACGCACAAGAGAAACCGACAATGATAAGCGGTTTCTTATTGATGCCCTTGTGTGGGCGGTGACTACCGATATTGAAAATGCAGGGGATAATGTGCTTGCCACCGATGTGGAAATCACCAACGAAGAGCGTGAATTTTTATTCACCTACAATGGAAGAAGATTCAAAGTCGTTCTGTCCTGCCCTCGTTCTTGAGGGCAGGTTTTTTGTCGGCTTCTTAGCGGTCGCCAAGAAGCCGAATTCGTCAAAATAACCAATTTCAGTAATTTTTTATCCCAACACTTTGTGCAATATTACCGCTTGATTTTTCCCATAATCGGTGCTATAATAGCACCAAGAGGTGAGATAAATGGAAAACTTTTTTCACGCAGAATTTGAGTATGCAGACCGCAGATGGAAAGTCATAAATTGGGATGATACCGATGGAATGTGGATTTGTCAAGATAGATTTGGCAACATTCGATACTTTTCCACCGAATACTTGAATCAAATTTTTCCCAAATATGGCTTGACAAAGCCCCATTGATGTGCTATAATACCTACAGAAAGTGAGGTAAACAATTATGGAAATGAAACTGTTAATTCTGTTCATTGTAATGAACATACTCAATGTGATAATTCAAACCATCAAGTCCATCGCAACCATCAAGTGCGGTAAGACAGTAGCCGCCCTTATCAATGCGGTTGCCTACGGCTTATACACCTACATCATCGTGCTGACCAACTGCGATTTGCCGTTGCTTGCTAAGTGCCTTATCGTAGCAAGTGCCAACTTTGTCGGTGTGTGGGTTGTCAAGTTCTTCGAGGAAAAGGCTCGCAAGGACAAACTGTGGAAAGTCGAAGCAACTGTCCAAAATATGGTACATTTCACCGATTACATTCAAAAGGAATGTAAAAAGCACCTTATTCCCTATTCCATTATCAATGTGGAAAATGTGAATTATGTGGTATTTAATTTCTACTGTGCCACCCAAGAGAAAAGCCGAATCGTAAAGCAGATTTGCGATGGGTGTAATGCAAAGTATTTTGTGAGTGAGAGTAAGACTCTGTGAGAAACCTGCGTTTTTGGCGGTTAGCCGTCCGTAAATACCGAGGTTAACCGCCAAAAAACCTCTTGACAAACAGATAAACTTATGATATAATATCAACAGAAAAAAAGGGGAAACCCCAATTGAACAAATCTGCCCAAAGGCAGTAGAAAGGACACACCATGAATAACTGTTTGACTTGTGAGAACTACTGGAAGAATGTAGTGGACGAGAAAATCTGCGATTTCTGCACCGCTTGCAGAGCCAAAAGAGAAAAGGAGAATAAGGTATGAAAATCGTAAGAAATGCCAGTAGCAAGAGTTTCAAAGATTTGCGACCTGGTCAGGCTTTCCTTTGTGTGGAAGAGGATTGGATTGGTATCGTCCTTGATAAGGTTGTCGAGGAAAAGGACGGCACTAAGTGGAACTGCGTTGATATCGAAACTGGTGAACTTGCTGAATTGGACAAGCGCGACCCAGTTGTTCTGTTAGATGCAGAGGTTTTAATTCATTAAGGGGGTACTAAAATGAGTGGTTTGTTTGACAGACGAAGACCCACCTGCCCCAATTGTGGCAGAGCCAAGTTGGAAACCGTTGATGTTCTTGACACTTGGACAGACTATGAAAACTGCGTGTATACGGAGTTTACCCATGGTGTATGTCCGCAGTGCGAAAAAAGTTTCCAGTACACGCAGTTGTATTCCCTTGAGCCTACTGGTTATGAAGACCTTGAAGAATGTGAGGATGAATAAAATATGACTTGGTTAGAAAGACAGGAGAGATATAGTACTCTCCCTAGATTTTGCAATGAAGAAAATCCTTTGGGGCTGAATCCCCCTACGGATGGCGGTTTGTATCTCATTGGACAAACTGGCTACAACCCCAAAACCGCAACTGTGCTATATTTTATTAAGGTCGGTAAAGCAAGTGATATTGCTGACCGAATGGCTACATATCGTTCCAATAATCCTCTCGTTTACAATATCGATTATAGAATCGGTTATGAGGGTTATGAAACTCTTTATCATGAAAAGCTAATGGATGTTTGTTTGGCTTTGCGTGACCGCACCTTGGAATGGTTTATGGTGGATGCCGAAACCTACTTTGCTATTTGTGAGCAAGGCTTTTCTTGGTTTAAGTTTTAAGAGAGGGGGCACTTTTATGCCCCCTCTTTTTGACTTTCCCAAAATTTTTTGGTAAAATATTTATAGAAAATGTGAGAGGAGATGCAAAAATGGCAAAGATTACTACAACTGATTATACTCGTAAACTTGACTCTGCGGGTCGAATGGTTATTCCTTCTAAACTGCGTGATACCTTGGGTTTGTGTACCGGTGATGAATTGGAATTCTATTTGGTCGAGGAAGAGGGACGCACCTACCTTGCGGTTGAGTGTCCAAAGATGGAGAGCGAGATTGAGCGAGCAAAAAGAGTACTTCGTGAAGCAGGCATTCAGATTTAATTTTGGACGCCTTGCTCTCGGTCGAGGCAAGGCGAATTTTCTATTATACCATACCCCGGCAATTTTGTCAAGAGAAATTTTGCACAAAATTGCCGATTATTTTTTTCCCATAATTGTGCAACATTACCACTTGCATTTTGATTCAAGATGTGGTAGAATACTAGTGTCAAGAGGAGAGAGTGCGTGGTACGCTCCACTGGAGATAAGACCTCTCAAAAAAATTTATAAAACCTCTTGACAAGCCCCACACGATGTGGTATAATAAGGGTGTCAAGAGGGAAGAGCAACAGAAACCCAGTCGACAAAGGTGGAACAGAAATTCTCCAAAAAACCTCTTGACAAACCCCACATGATGTGGTATAATAAGGGTGTCCTGAGGGCGAGGGATGAGGGTTGAAAAAGTACCCACGCAATATGCACATCCACCTTGCAAGGCTCGAAAAAAATTTCAAAGAAATTTGAAATTCCCTCTTGACAACCACCACAAAGTGTGGTATAATACAAGTGTTCCAAACGGAACGAAATAAAAAATTGGGTTGTGTCCTACCACAAGAATGGAGAAGATGTATTATGGCTAACAAGAAGATGACTATGGTTGACAAGTTCACCGCTGTTAAGGCTATGCTGAATGGCGAGTCCGTCAAGGATTTCACCATCGACCAGGCAGTGATGTTCCTGGATGAGCGTATCGCACAGACCGTTAAGAAGAACGCATCTGGCGGTGGTGAGCGTAAGCTGACTCCTAAGGAGCAGGAAAAGGTGGATGCAGACAATGCTCTGCGTGCTACCATCACCGAGGTACTGGCATCTGCTGAGAATTCCATGACCCTTGGCGAACTGTCCAAGGCTCACCCCTCTCTTGCGATTTCCAATCAGAAGCTGACCTCTCTGATTTCCCCCATGCTGACCGAGCGTAAGGGTGTGCCTAACCCCAACGGCACTATCGTTCGCACCGAGGTCAAGGGCAAGGCTCACTTCGCCCTTGCTACTCCCTCTGCGGAGTAAAAAAAGAGGGGGGCAACCCCCTCTTTCCCCTTGACATTCTGCCCCTAATGTGGTAGAATATAGGGGTAGAAAGGAGTGAATCATATGGCTAAGCCGAGTGAAAGACAAATGGCGGCTTTCCGCAAACTGGGATATTCCGATGCCCAAATTGAGGAAATGCTTGAGGATGACCTTGCCGTGGATAGAGGTGAATCCTTGCCGTGGGACTTGTCGAAAGAGGAACACAAAAAGGCTATGAAACACGCAAATGCGGATGAACACAAAAAGCCTACTGTGTACAAATTCGATAAGAGAGAACGCAAATCCAATCCCACAAAAGCCGCAATTATCGCAGAAATTGCACAATTTTTGACCGAAAATAGTGAAAATGCGTGTGAAAATGTGGTAATTACGAACAAAGAACGGCAGATTGCGTTCCAAATTGGGGAAAATTCTTATGAATTTACCCTTGTGCAGAAAAGAAAACCCAAATCCTAAGCAAAATGGGGCGGTTTTCCGCCCCAAAGAGGTAAATTTTGAAAGAATTTCTGTATGTTGGGCATTATTTTGATACCAACGGCAGATATATTCTCAAAATTGGCACTACAAATGATTTGAATAGACGAAAGCAAGAGCATAATCGAAACTATCGTAGGGCAAAAACAAACACCATGCCCAAAGAAAACAGTTTTGAGTATGATTGGTTTTTGCCCCTATCCAAATATAATACTGTCCGTTTTGAGGATAGAAACCGAGAAGCATGGAAACTCTTGGGCATAGGTGAATTTATACGCAATGACCGATTTGCGTGCAATGAAAAACCCAAAACAATTTCGGTAAAAATCCGCCGTGAGTATGTGATTGCTCTATGAATAAAAATGCACCCCTATACAAAGGGGTGCATTTTTTTGTGCATTTTGACGAAAGTGTTTGGTAAGCGATCGCTTACCAAACAAATTTTCGATTAACATAACAATTCGATATTTTTTTATCGATAAAGCTATATCGATATTTTTTTATCGATTTTCCCGAAAATCGGCCTCCCCTTTGCCCCGGATACCGGCCGTAGGTTCGCCAAGGGGCGAACCCTTGAATTGCTTCAAAAAATCTCATTATTCCGAAAATTTTATCTCGAAAAGGTGAGAACCGGTCGGAAACCTCGTTTTCCCGAAATTCAAAACCGGCCGTAGGATCGGTAAGGGGCCTCCGCTTGAAGGCCTTCAAACCAACCGCGGTTCTGGAAACTTTTTTCTCGAAAAGCCGGCCGGAAATGGCTTTAGCCATTTTCCCGAAAACACCTTTCTCCGGGCCTCTGGATTAGCTCTTGCCTAGTTAGCTTCTAGTCCAATAGACAAAAGATTTTTCTAGAAAGACTATAACTTGTTCGTTCGAGAAAAAATCGTTGCGGAAAATGCGTCCCGCATATAAAAACTCTCCCAGTATATATATTATATCATATAATTTTCAAATTATCAACTAATATGCGGAAACCCCGCCTAGCCGGCCGGAATTTGATTTTTATAAAAAAATATGTTAATATATATATGGTGGGAGATATATATTTTTAAAAACGCAAAAAATAAAAAAGGAGCCCCGAGAGAAAGGGCTCCTTAGAGAAAGGGGGTTATTATAGACCCAGGCTCTTGAAGAAATCCTTGAAGACTTCGTCAGAGTTAGTCTTGCGCAGTTCGATAGTCTTGTTAGACTTAGCAGGCTTAACACGCACAGCAGAAGTGTGCTTCATAGCCTCAATATCCAGTAGCATGATAGCAATAGCGGCCAGGCTCTCCAGAGTCTGCTCATCCAGCTCCTCGGCCTTAAAGCCAAACTCGGGGTAGTTATTCTCCAACATCTCTCCAAAAGAGTAGATAATGTTCTTAATGTCCTCTTCCTTCTGGATCTTAGCGTCTTCGGCCTCCTTAGCGGCCTTGCGGGCAGCCTCTTCCTCTTCGGCCTTAATACGGGCCTCGGCTTCATTCAGCTGTGCTGCAAAAGCGGCAGCGATATCTTCGGGGGAACGACCGGAACGCAGTTCATCATAAATATTCATTGTAAAATTCTCCTTTGTTTATCTTGTATATATATTATATAATATTTTTTTAAAAAAATCAAATTAAGGAACTTTATGCTTGACGCTAACGGAAACGATGACGAGCAAATCAGAACGGTCAAGCGCGGTTTCCGGGCGCACGCAAAATTCAGATTTTCAGAATTTTTATTAGATTTTCAGTATTTTTATTACAATTTAATAATTTTATTTCTCTTTATTTCTTCTTAATCCCAATCCAATTTCACTTCTCCAAGAGTAGCAAAGAATTCGTCTACTATTTTAGTATACTCATCATAATCAAAAGGTTCTTCTTTAACCTCTTCTTTTGCCTCAGGCTTTTCTTCTTCCTTCTTCTTCTTTTCTTCCTTACACTGGTTCCAAACGCACTTTTCAGCCCTATTATACTTCGCCCAAAGTTCCTCATCAAAACTAGCAACTCTATAGCAGCTCTTCATAGGTTCATCCAAATCGCCAATATACTCACCATAATAAAAAATAGAAGCTTTCTTATATCCTGATTCTGGTGTCCAATAGCAAGCGAAAATAGCAGGATATTCACTCAAACTGCCCTTGATGGCGGAACTCCGATCGGAAAATTCATATAAACCAATCTTTTTAAAATTGCCTAAAAATTTCATTTTTAATTTCAAAATTTGATTTCAGTTTTAAAATCAAATTTTCCTTTCATTTTCATTTTCTTTATTATATCATATTTTCATTTTAAAGTCAAATTTTGATTCCATTTTTGGATTCACTTTTTGATTTCAATTTTGGAATCAGTTTTTGATTCCATTTTTCATTTTCTCCCCGGGCCAGCCCCAGCGAAGTTAAAATAACCGAAGCGAAGCGTAGGTTATTTTAACTGAGCTTATTTATTAAGGGGAACTAAAAGTTCCCCCTATATATTAATAGGAACTTTTTGTTCCGATTTTAAGTATTTTAGGAACAATTTGTTCCAAAACAGCATATGCAAATCCGGAACAATTTGTTCCTTTCACAACTCCACAGAGGAACAAATTGTTCCAAAACAGGAACTTTTAGTTCCTTTCGCGATTCTTAAGAGGAACAAATTGTTCCTAAATAACTTACCTTAAAATCCGGAACAATTTGTTCCTTTTGCGCACTTTAAGGGAACAAATTGTTCCAAAAATATTAGAACCCATATAGATTAGGAACAATTTGTTCCTTTTTTGCGTCTTGAGAGGAACAAATTGTTCCAACTTTCCATTCCGGAACAATTTGTTCCGAAATTATATAATTGCCTTTCTCCTCTTTTAAGAATCCATTATCTTTCAGATCCTTAATTCCATCATCTATGGCCTTTCTCACTGAACGACCACTCTTTTCGTAATCTACCCCCAACCACTTAGCATAAGCGGAAGGATTCATATTCCATTCAAAACCATCAGAATTACTCATTAAATATAAATATAACTTCAATCCACAGAACTTTAAATTGCCTGCGGCATTACCCATAGAATCTACATTTACACCTAAGAAATGAGGTTGCAATGGCTCTTTCTAAATTCTAAACTTAGCCATTACGAGATACCCCCTTTAAAACTTCAGAAAGGTCTCTCTAAAATTCTTCAGTTAAATCAAAAACCCAACAATTAAATCTTGAATTTTTAGGGTTAGGCATTGTCGCCTTCGGAAGATGTCCCATCTTCACTAACTATTCCATTACTCTCGCAGAGTAAATTATCTCCTATTTCATTTTTGCTCTCCTTTGCTAATTTTGCTATAAATTCTTTTACCGCTCTACGAGCAGCCCAACTTACTGATGTATCATATTCATCAGCATAAGCCTATAAAATCTGCTTATCTTCATCATCTATACGAAATGAAATAACAGATGCCAATGTACTCACCACCTTTGCCTTGTATACATTTTCACACAATTCTTACAATGTATATGAAATTTACAAAGTATAAATTGTATACATTCGTCCAAAAAGTTTTTAATTGATTTTTAATAAAAAATATTATATAATATATATACAATAAAAGAAAAGGAATTGATAGATATGAAAACTTATGATGTCGTAGAAGTCATTGAAAACATGGAGAATATCTGCCGACCCTATATTGTTTTTAACAACGAGCAGGGGCCCGTATATGATTACGGTATTGCCGGCATTATTGAGGAATACCTTGATTCCCTCAATGTTCATCACATTACCCACGAAATTGAAACTTCTGAAGAGTGCGGTTATTTTATTTTCGCCTGGGAAACCGCCTTTGGTTTGTTTTCTCATCATTTTATGTATATTAAGGAGTTGAGTACCTTTGGACTATAATTGCGGATATTGTGGAACCACCGGCCCGCATAGATTTTTTGAACAAGACGGAACTCCTATTTGCGACCATTGCATGGCGGCCAGTGGCACTTGTGCCTTCTGTGTACAAGGCACCCAATGTGAATTTGAATCTAACCCGTCTCCCCTCCCTAAACAAGTACAACAAACTATCCGTCAGGGAAATATGGTAATTCAAACAGTTGTACAAAATCCCGAGAGGATCGACATTACGTGTCGCAAACTTTGTGAGTGTTTTTCGGAAGATTTAGGATGTTTAAAACAATTTGGATGTTGTGAAAACCAGGAGGATAGAAAACCCAATGTTTAAGTGTAAGCACCCCCATTGCCAGTATCCTAACTGTGAAGGTGAAAAATGTGAAGTACCCATTGAAACTCTTCTAGCTTATATGTGCGCTGAATTAGCGCATCAGCGTGAAATTCCAAAGCAAATGTATTGGATTGCCATGGGAAGTACCGTCGGCCGAATGGAATATGAACTAAAGAGATATTTGCCGGAAGAGCCTTACGAACACACTTGCCCTTACGGCTATAAGGATTGCATTTCCGATCCCGCTTATATTCGTTGGAATCATCCAGAATGGTGGATTGAATTAGGCAGACCTACTCAATGTAGCTGTGCGGCCAACTATAACGAAGATGAAGATTGGTGTAAATACTACGATGATGAGGATAAGTAAGAAAGGAAGAAAGATATATGCTATTGAAATGTCCGCACTGCGGTGCAACTGTTTGCTCTGGGCAAAGTTTTAACGATTATGTTTCAATCGACACTTACGGCCATGCCGAGGGCATTTCTTTTATAGATTGCCGTAAATGTTTAACCACCCTTATTTTTACCTGGGGCGGCGAAGTTGCTCTCCAAGATGTAAAAACTTACCAGGAGGTTTATAAAAAGTAATGCTATTTTGGATTTTTTTAATTATTGATGTATTCTTCGGCATTGCCGTCGGACTCCACATGGGAGCTACTCCTCTTGGAATTGCTTTATTTGGCGGCATGGCTTTTGTTTTAGCCTTGCTAATTAGCTTAGTTTTGATGGCGTTCCTGTCGTTGCTTTTGGGCAGAAGTGTTCAAAAAGCACCTTCAAAAACTACTCAAATTGCCATAGAAAAAATTACTGACAAAGATGTAATTTACAATGGCGATGAGCACTTTAGCAAAAGCTTGGCAACCGCTATTGTATATTGGGATATTCCAAAGCCCTATATGGAAATTGTGGAATATAAAGCTGGCGGTTGGCGAGGTTTTTGGTTCTGGGATCTATATACCTATCCCAAAGAATATTATATATACCTACCCCTTGAGTATGATCCCTCGCTGCCGTTTCTGCCATTTTAATTAAAGAAAGGAAAATAAAATGATTTTTCTAATTTGTGTTTTGATTGCGGTTGTTGCCGTTATTCTTTATGATGGAATTAACTATGGATGGAAGCTCCTTGATGGAGAAACTTTCTTAAAAGCTTTGCTTTTCGGTCTGCTTTCTCTTGCTGTAGCTGTATTTCTTTGGCTTGGAATCGAAGATTGTTTTAATCCTAAAACAGAAACGGTTTATAGTGAAACCTATGAAATTTCCGCCTTGGCCGATAACGCTCGATATTCTGGCCATGTCTCTGGCTCCGTATTTCTAGTGCAATCTCGTGTAAATGAAGAGCTTAAATATAGTTATATGTATGAAACCGAAGATAAAGGCTTTGGTTTCAAAGAAGTAGATGCTGAAAGTTGTTATATTAACTATTCTACTGATACTCCTTATGTACAAATTAATCATCAAGATTATGCAAGCGGTTTTTTGCGATGGTTGCTACCTAATTGTTATGGAAAAGAATATATTTTCTACATCCCGGAAACAGCACAAGTTATTGATGATTATGTAATTGATTTCGATTAAAGAGAAAGGTCTCACGCTTTGTGAGACCTTTTTTGATTTTTAATAAAAAATATGATATAATATTTATATAGAAAGTGGGGAATGATATATGGAAAAATCTTATATGGTATATAAGCGAGTGAATGGCGAATGTTTTCCTAAAGCTATTTGTGCCAATAGGTCTGACGCAGAAGAACTTTGTCTCGCTTTCGCTGAAGAAGAATTATATAATCGTGTATATATTGATTCACAGTTTGCAGAAAAATATAAAGTCAAGTCTATTTTTATAACAGACAATATTCTTGCAAACATGGATTTTGAGATAATGGAGGTGCCTTATTTTGGCTGAATATTATGTTGCTAAAACTTATGCAGACTGGCCTCGTGAAACTGAACCTTATGAAGTCAATGGCCGTATGTATGTAAAAGTAAAGAGCCCAAAAGGCGCCATTAAGCAGGTGCGCGCCTATACAGAAAATGAATATAATAAGATGTATGGAAAGGTAGTTCAATCTACCACAGAAGCATTGGTCGCCCAGGATCTGTACGCACCCAAGGTAAAAAATATCCTTGGCTTTCAAGAGGGATATGTTTGGATTTTTAAAGGCGATGCGCAGAGTGCCGATTACTGGTTTAGTAAAACACCCGAATGTCGTTATTGCATGATGTGGGGTTGGTATATTGTATCAACTGATGAAATTCCTGCGGACATGCCTTCTTGCATCGAGGTAGTGAAGCTTCCTTGGGAAAAAGTTGGCAATGCCGATGGAGCACTTTTGCCCAAAAGCATTATTACAAAGGCCGTAGAAAGTCTTATCTTTACCGATGATCCTTCTGAATTCCAAGGCGAAATTGGCGACCGCATCGAACGCAAAGTGGTTCTTACTGCCGCAATCGAATTGGGAGAAACACAATTTGGCTCTCAAAGACTTTATTGCTTTGAAGATACAGAAAAAAATCAGTATGCTTGGAAAACTGGCGTTAGTAAGGATTGGGAGATTGGCAATGAGGTTTCTTTTAAGGGCACTGTAAAAGAGCATGAAATTTATAAGGGCGTAAAACGCACCGTATTGACTAGAGTTATGGAGGGTAAATAAATTGAATTATTTGATTTTTGATACTGAAAAAACTTACAATTATGGTTTTATTGTTGTTGATGACAAGGGTACTATTCAATATGAGACTAACCTTGTTATTACCAATAATTTTGAAAATAGAAATCTTGTAGGTGAAAATACCTACAAAAGAAAGATGCCTATTTATTCAAAAGACCCCCATGCAAGATTTGTTATTGCTGCAGATGGAGCAAATTTTATTAATACAATTTTTAATCAATATCATATCGATCAAATCATTTCTCATAATGTGAGTGAAGACCGTAGACAGCTTGAATTGCTAAGTCAGCAAACAGGTGTTGTTTTTCCTGCTGTGCCTTTCTATGATTCTATTAATCTTGTAAAAGTTTTGTTCCCTTCTAATACTCAAACTGGTCTTGAGGCTATTGTATCTGATGTTACTGGTATCGATGTAAAGCAGACGCATACTGCTTTGCAAGATTGTCATTTGCTTTTGAATCTTATTCGGCCCATTCTTGAGTATATTCCTTATTTTATTAAATACCAAGAAGTTTTTGCTCACGATAGTGATTATGAAATTACACAAAAGTTTTTTGCTAATTTTAACAAAATTGTTCCTCTACCTAAGAATATAAAAGATATTACCACAATTCTTGGTATGGATGACTCTACGGGTAATAAAAAGACAGTTTCTAATTTCCTTAAGCGTGTAGCAGAGCTGTATAAATTTTGGGAAGTCAATGAGTGTATTGAATATTCTGAAAAGACAGGTAAGCCTCTAAAGACACCTGGTCATATGATTCAGAACGGTGAGAATTTTAATGATGCTGTTGTAATCAGTGTTCTATTTACTTCTCTTGACAAGATTAGTGAATCTATTGTTTCTGCTTGTGTAGCTCATCAAGCCTCTCAAGAAACAGATGAAATGATTCTTGCCCGCCTTGAAGCTTATAAAACAAGTATGGAAGCTGCTTATAATGAAAAGCAAAAAACTCTTGAAGCTGAATATAAAGATAAGGAACATATTCTCTCTGAAAGAGAAAAGATTTTCAATAATTATTGTGAAAGTCAGACGGCCGAATTAAAGCGTAGAGAATGGGAATGCGGACAGGCACAAGCAGCAATTCCTCATAATGTTGCTTGCATCCTGATGAATAAAGTTGCTCCTCTTGTTGATGGAGGACTCTTTAACGCCGAAGCTAAGAGAGTAAAAGAAATGATTCATAATAATGATTTGCAAGGACTTTATAATTATTTTATGAGGTAAATAAAATGAAAAGAATTTTGTCGATTGTTTTATCTTTATTTTTAATCTTGAGCTTAATTGGTTGCGCAATTGAGCCCGCCACAGAAACTACATCAAGCACCATCGCAATTGAATCATCAACCGCTGATTTGGAAATTATTACTGGTGAAGAATTTGAAGCCAGATATGGTATTTCTGTTAATTATCTATTTGACTTTGAAGAGCAGGCTTTTCTTATTGAACTGGCTTGGACTAATAAATTTGATTATGCAACCTCTTTCCACGGAAACTATTTAATTGATGTCTATCAAAAAGATATTAATCTATCCAATAGTAGAACAAGCTCTTATGATATTGACGCAATTCATCGAGAACTTGGCCCCGGCGGCACTTTAGTTGTAAATCTGGTTTATGACTTAATTGATATTAATGAGCCAGTTTATTTAGTTATAAGTGATATGGAAACAGAATTTCATTACGACCCTTTCTATCCCGATGCGGTAGGTTAAATTAGAGACTCCTAAAACTAGCGTTTTAGGATTCTTTTTGATTTTTATAAAAAAATATTATATAATATTTATATAAAATATGAAAGGGGAAAAATAATGAAGTTAATAATCATACTGGCGATCTTTGTGCTTTTACTTCTTTTTACCCCGTATTTAGCTTTAATTTTAATTAGTTTAAATCCTTTGCAACGGATTATATTTTTTCTTGTAGCTATTATTCTTTTTATTTTGGGTATTATAATTTTTACGAAGGAGTGAATGGAAATGAAAACTGGCTGGCTATCCCCAACGGGAGAGTGGTTTCCTTGTCCGGTATATGACCATATATTTTGGGCAAGAAAACTAAGTGGCGAAGATCGCAGAGCCGATGATGTTCTTATTAATCGTGGCTGGGTAAAAATTTCCATTACTCAACTTGGTCGTAAAGAATGGCGCATTTATTGGAATAATAGACTCGGACTAACACCAGAGCAAAAGCAATTTTTGAAACCATATTTCGAATCAGATAGCGATTTTCCAGTTGATGATTGGACGAGACATTTTTGGGAGGTTGAAAACGAATGAAACTGTGGATTGATGACGCGAGGCCCGCACCTGAGGGCTACCATTGGTGTAAAAGTGTCATTTATGCAAAAATCGTAATTCGTGCCGCCGATGAAATCGATGGTGAGCCTATAGAACTCATTGACATCGATCATGACGCAGGTGATTATGTCCATAATGGTGGCGACTATATCAAGCTGCTTGACTGGCTTGAGGAGACCGGTCGCAATTATCCTATTCGAATCCATTCTATGAACGTAGTTGGCGTAGCCAACATGCGCGCCATTATCGAGCGAAATGGCTGGACGGAGGTAAGATGATGGAAGTTTGGGAGATTATTCTTTATGCTTGTCTATGGCAGCTTGTTGGTTTTGTGGTATGGATTGTACTTGGTGCTTGTTTCCATATTCAAGTGATTGAATATTCCTTTGGTATTGAGTTTGTTAATCCTTTGGTAATTTATAAGCAAACCAGAGTTAATTGGTTTGGCGCCTTTTTTCTTGCTACTCTATATGGCCTTGTATGTCCTATCGCTACTATCGGTTATTGGTTCTATAAACTTTGTACAGTAGGGAGAAAGTAAAATGAATTGGGATTTAACTGAATTCAATAAGAATATGAAAGAGCTTGAATATTCTATTGAGAAAACGCATCTTAAAAACATGATTGAGAACATTGCGAAAAATCCCGAAGCATGTATTGATTTACGAAATAGTCCTCTTTATAAAAGAACTCCTGCAGAAGTCTATGATATGTTGGAAGATCTTGGTTGGAAACAAGATGAGCATGAAGTATGTTGTAGCCATGTAGATGTATGGCAAACATTTTATCATGATGAATGGGATTTTGATTTAGTGTTGAGTTATAGCGGTTTTTACTGGACAATATTTTTATATCGCAAGGAAAGAAAGGAAATAAATTATGAATAAATGTGGTTGGTGTGAATTTTCTCGTCTAAATCAACAGGGGCAATTAATATGTCCTTATTTTCGGTGCCAACTGACACAAAAAGAAATTTTAAAAATTCTTGAAAAGATTGGAAGTAAAAAGTAATATGCCTTGGAAAGTATGGATGACAGACCCTTGGTCTGATGAAATTTGGAGCGAACGAGATGCCAATGAAATGATTGAGAATTTTTTTAATTGGGTGCCAAATGGTCTAATTAAAAGTATTCAAATGAATCCAGTCACTTGGCATGAAAATGGCCTCCCTCGCAGTTATCAGCTTTTTATTTACTATGTAGAATTAGGAGAATAATCATGAGAGGCAAATGGAATATGAGAGATTGGGAAATCGATTTGTGGAAAGGAGTAATCCAAAAGCACATTGATAGGCTCAAGAACTCTATAACTGAAGATGAAATTGACTTAACCGAAGAAAATATTAATCCTTACCAAGTTGGCATAATTATGAAAGAACTTGGATGGGAATCTGATGAAGTTGAAATGAATGGTTGGGAGCAGGAGCGTTGGGAATATTTTTCTCATCCCGATTGCAATTATCGGATTTGTTTGTTTTCTTGCGGCCAGACCTTTGAATTATCACTATTTTATAGCGAAGAAGAAGAAGATTAAAGTGGGCCTTCGGCCCACTTTTTGATTTTTATAAAAAAATATTATATAATATATATATAAAGTTGAGGAGGAATAAAATATGTCTAATAAAGAAATGGTCGTTGGTGTTCTGAATGAGTATGGTGCTATGACCTCTAAGCAAATCTCCACCTGCATTAATCGTAAATTTGGCGTAGTTGTTTCTCCTGCCCAGGCAGCTGGTGCATTGCGGCCTCTGGTTGGTAGAAGCGAAGCAGCTACCAGCAAAGACGCTTATGGTAAGACCGTATATTGGCTTACTGATTATGGTAAGGAGGTTCTCATTAAATAATGAATTATTGGTTTTGTCCAATGTGTGGCGAAAAATATGATAAAAATCTTAAAGAGTGTTTAATATGTAGCTATCCTGACCTTGGATATGTTGACCAAATCGGCGGTGTTCATGAAGGTGGCTGCGGCACTATGCCGGATGGCACTGATTGTGGTGAATGTAGCAAAGGCGATTGTTCATCTTGCCCCGTATGGGCCGAGCATTGGCGTCGTAAAATGCGATATATGGAACTTAATTGTCCAAAATGTTGCAACAAGCTTGAAATCTGGTACGAAAAAGTAGATGCTCGTCCTGGCAAATGGGAGACCTATCCTTATGAACGAGTAGATTTGATTTATCATTGTGACAAATGTGGTTGCGATTGGGATAGTGTTTGGGAATCTCAATTTGGAGATACTATGCAGACGCCCTTAAAGCGTCATTATTGGGGGTAATAAATATGGATTATATTGCTTCGCCTAAAGAAATTCGTGGAGCGCTAATTATGAAGCGTCTTCAAGATCACTATGATGAAAGCTTGCAATTCTTTAAACCCGAAGAGATTGTAGGTGTGTTTCTACAGGGTAGTCAGAACTATGAGTTGGACTATGAGGGTTCTGATGTTGATACTAAGCTAATTGTAATTCCAAGCTTTAAAGACATTTGTTTGAACAAAAAGCCAGTTTCCACCACTCATGTTCGAGCAAATGACGAACATACGGATTGGAAAGATATTCGCCTTTACATGGAAACTTTCCGCAAACAGAACCTCAACTTCCTTGAGATTCTGTTTACTGACTTCTACATCATCAATCCTATGTATCGAGAAGAGTGGGATAGATTGATTGCCGCCCGTGAATTTATTGCTCGTATGAATCCTCATAGAGCGGTAAAATCTATGAAAGGCATTGCTTTGGAAAAGTTCCACGCAATGGAGCATAGATATCCCACTAAGGTAGATATCATCAACGCATATGGCTATGATGGTAAGCAAGTTAGCCATTTGATCCGAGTGTATGATTATTTGGAAAGATATATTGCCGGTGAAAGCTATAAAGATTGCTTGATTCCTACGCCTAGCCGTAGACCCCGCATTATGGAATATAAAATGCTTGACCGCATTCCTCTTGAAGAAGCTCGTTGCGAGGCATTAAAGTTTAAAAACCTTGTAGAAAAAATGGCTGACGAATTCTGTGCCACTCATCCCGATAAGGAAGAGGAATGGATTCGTGAGCTTTTAGAAGATGTTTCTTATAACATTATGCGTATTGCAGTTGAAAAGGAATTGCAAAAGGAGGCTTAAATGTCTATCTATATTATTGGAGATTTACATGGCAATAAAAATGCTGTGCGTAATTTCTACCGTAATTATATTCAAGATACTCCAAAAGCAGAAGAAGAGAACTGGATGATTTGCCTTGGAGACTTTGGCGCCAACTACTATGGCGATTATCGAGACCGGAACTTCAAGCGGGATATGTCAAAATATCCTTTCAAATATTTTGTTATTCGTGGTAATCACGAGGAAAGAGCTTCCCTATGCGCTGTCAAACAAGATGGCTGGATTACCGATACCATGTTTGATGGTAAAGTAATGTATGAAGCTGAGTTTCCAAATATTATTTATGCGGCCGATGAAGGCGGTATTTATAATATCTTTGGTCGTAAGGTTCTAGTTATTCCTGGTGCTTACTCTGTAGATAAGCATTATCGCCTTATGATGGGATGGTCTTGGTTCCCCGAAGAGCAGCTTGCTCCTCACGAAATGCTGAATTTGGAACTTGAAGCCGAAGGTCAATATTTTGATTTTGTGTTTTCTCATACTTGTCCTATTTCTTGGGAGCCTACTGATCTTTTTCTCAATAGTATTGACCAGTCTAAGGTTGACAAGACCATGGAACTTTGGATGGAAAAGCTAAAAGATAAAATTGATTTTGGTGTTTGGTGCTTTGGCCATTATCATGCAGATCGGCTTGAACGCCCTTGTGTTGAAATGTTTTATGAAGAAGTAGAAAATTTGGAAGACGTGGAAGCCCGTTGGAACAGGTATATTCTAACCAATGAACTCGACTGGTGGCTTCCTAAGGCAGCTAATTTTTATATGGGAGTAGAAGAATGAAAAAGATTTGGTTGGAAATTTTGTGCGTATTTATGTGGATTTTGTGCGGTTTTATTTACCTGTTCCGTGCCATCAATGGCGAGGGCGTAGTAGATAATAACTGGGCCAACTGGACTTGCATGGCAATTGATTTTGTCAACGCAGGTTTATGGTGTGTGATTGCGCATAAGAGATATCAGATTAGGAACGCTCGATGAGCGTTCCTTTTTTTGATTTTTTATAAAAAATATAATATAATATATATATAAAGTGAAGAAAGGAATTAATAATTCATGGAATGGCAAGTTGTCGCTGATTGGATTATAAATGCTGGCTATGCTCATCAGAATTGGGAGTATATTGAAATAACAGATAGAAGTGTTTATTTTGCCGATAAAGACGAGAATACTTTTATTTCTGTTTTTGAAAATGGTGGTTATGTTGTTCTTTTTGTTGGCGTTTTGAATCCCCGAATCTCTGTCGGTGGAGATACTGATAGACCTTGCGAAAGTCCCTGGGATGCAATTTATTATATGCAAGATTATATGGATGAATATTGGGATAGTCTTGAGCGCAAGTTTTGTGAAAAAATGAGAAAGGATTGATAGTTATGGCTTTGCCCGGTGTATATAAAATTTTTAATGACCGTTGGTGCAATCAAACGGTTTGGATTATTTCCGATACTCACTTTGGCGATGAAGATTTGCGAGCCGGCATGCCTAATCGCCCTTCCGATGAAGAGCTTGTTCGTTTCATCAACGCTAAAGTGGGTCGCAAAGATACTCTGATTTGTCTTGGTGATGTTGGTGATATTGAATTTGCCAAGCGGTTGCGTGGCTATAAGGTTCTGATTTGTGGCAACCATGACCTTGGTGCTACAAACTATGAGGGTGTATTTGATGAAATTTACACTGGCCCCTTGATGATTGGTGAAAAGCTTTTGCTTTCTCACGAGCCTATGCAACTTGCCTGGGCAACCAATTTTCACGGCCATGACCATGCTGGTGCAAAACGCAAGGGTTGTTATAACTTTTGTGCTGATGTGATTGGCTATGAGCCTGTAAACTTGAACCAGTTTATGAAAAATGGTGGCCTCTATAAAGAGATTGAATCCATTCATCGTATTACGATTAATGGAGCCACTGAGCGGAAAAAGAAGCGTGGAGGTAAGAAAATTGGTAAATGATAACCTTGGTACTCGTATGAAAGAATACTACGAGCAAATTCCTAAATTTAAATTATATAGACGCACCCCTGTCGCAATTCGTATTGACGGCAAGGCATTCCATACTTTTACCCGAGGCTTCCAGAAGCCATTCGACGAAGTACTCGGCAATGCGATGGTGCGCACTATGGAGTATCTGTGTAAGAATATCCAGGGTTGTGTGTTCGGATATACTCAGTCCGATGAAATTACTCTTCTACTGATCGACTATCAGACCTTTGAAACCGATGCTTGGTTTGATTATGAAGTGCAGAAGATTTGCTCTATTTCTGCCTCTATGGCAACTATGGCTTTCAATAGGTTTTTCTACGAAGAACTACCCGCAGATAGTGATGAATATGCCGGAATTTATTACAAAGCCCTTGAAAAAGGGGCAATGTTTGATGCTCGTTGTTTCAATATTCCAAAAGAAGAGACTTGTAATCTTGTCTATTGGCGTCAGTTGGACGCAACCCGCAACTCTATTCAAATGGTGGGCCAGGCGAACTTCTCTCACGGTGAGCTTCAGGGTAAGAGTTGTAATATGATCCAGGATATGCTTCATGAACAGCGTGGTATTAACTGGAATGACTTTGAAACTCGTTGGAAGCGCGGCGTGGCCTGGACTAAGGAAACTGGTATTGACTACGATATGCCTATTCTTAAGGGTGAAGACCGCAAGTATGTCGATAACCTAATTTTTGTGGGTGATTAAAATAAAAGAGGCAGGTCTTCTGCCTCTTTTTTGATTTTTATAAAAAAATATTATATAATATATATATAAAAGATAAGGAATTGATAAAGACATGAAATATAAATTACTCACTTTGAAATGCGGAAAAAGTATCTTTTACTTACAAGGAAATGGTAATCGATACCATACTTTTTCAGAGGTAGTAGAAAAAGTATTGCTGCCCTCTCACGCATTGGATATTGAATGCCGCTTTGTTGACATTGATGAACTGAAAGATGAAGATAATGAAAGTCTTTTCTTTAGAGTGTTTCAATACAGCAAAGAAAGAGATTTTTGGACTAGCGATACTGTTTTTATTGATGACTTTAATGAATTATGGGAAAAAGAAGGAGTTATAGGATTGTATGAATAAAGATCCCGGTTTTATGTGGTTTGCGGCACGCACTACCAATATTGAGAATTTTATTAAAGACCTTGCAAAGGAAGAAGACCCTAATGATGAGTACACGCAAGAGCGACTCGCCGGTAAAAATGGTCTTTGGCTTGAAACCTTAACCTCCTACGAAAAAGAATATGTTGAAAGGCAGGTAGCAAAACTGTGGGCCGCACGGTATTAAAATATACAAATCAAGAATTTTTAAATCTATTAAATGATTTTGGCAAAGGCGTCAAAAAGGGTACCTATAAGAAAATGGATTATACCATTTGGCGCAATCTTAAAAACTGGGCTGAAGAAGCTAGATATAGTCATATGGCTGCCGAAGAGGATTGTTATACCGACCTCAATGGTAAAACTCATAATGTGTGGAGAGTTGGCCCTTGGGATGTAAATAAATGCGTTCCTAATGGCATTGACATTGAAATGCGAGATGGATCTTTTGGTAGCTATCTTGATGTTTGTGCTGCCATAAGGGAATGTACTATTGATAAAACGATTTTAACTGCTTCTGCGGCTACAAATTGTTGTAAATCAGCCATTAGTAGTGTTTCTGATGCATTATCCTCTATTGCTGATTGTTCAAAAACCTTGGTATCAAATTATGATACTTGTTTAAATACAATTAGCAATTGGTATGATGATAACAATTCACAGTCAAATAATACTATTAGCACCACTTATTCACTTAATGTGGATGAAGGATATATTCAAACCCAGATTGAAAAATTTCTACAAAACAATGAAACAAAAGAAGAAAAGGAGAACAAAAAAATGAATTTCAATTTTGATTTTGGCCCCGTTGATAGTTCCGTTCGTATGTCTATGTATGGTATGGCAATTAAGAATGCCAATAATACCTATGTAGCCTATGATGCAAAGACTAAGCAGATTATGGATGTTGATATCGTAAGTTTTGAGGGCGCCAGCGATTTTATGTATAAGATGCCCGTTGCCATTAAGGATATTGCGGTTGGCGATGTAGTCGTTCATTCTCGCAAGCCTATGTTTGTATCTGCTATCGGCAAGGATAACCGCCTTGAGGTTATGGATATTTACAGCGGCGAAGAGAAGACCATCGTCCTTGCTCAGTCTCCCTTTGGCTTTAATTTTGCTACCAAGGTTGTTTCTTTGATTAACTTTGGCGGTGCTGATTCTTCCAACCCCTTTGGCAATATCCTTCCCTTTATGCTGATGTCCAACAATAAGAGCATGGATAGCGTTCTGCCCTTTATTCTGATGAGCGGCCAGGGCAATATTCAGAATAATCCTATGTTGATGTATGCCCTAATGAGCAAGAACAATAACATTAAGGATATTCTTCCTTTCTTGCTGATGATGCCTAACAATGCTACTGGTTGCAGTTGTGGCTGCAATTGCCAGTGCGAAGCTGAAAAAAATCAGTAAGCCTTTATACAAAAAAGGCTCTAGTAATTAGAGCCTTTTTTGATTTTTTTAAAAAAATATATTATAATATATATACAAAATAAATGATTTGAGGGATTTTAAATGATTTTTGAAAAACTGAGTCAAAAAGATAAAGAGCTGATTTTTTCTTATATTCGTACCTTTGGCCCCAATAGTGGTCATAATTCTTATCGCTGCCCGGATTTCGATAAACTGAATTATCTTCTGCGTTTTTGGGATAATAATAAGTCTGAGTATCTTTATAAATGGCTTGGAGAGAATTTTATTCTTGAAAAAGAAGTTTCATATAAAACCCCCGAATCTAAGTTGCGTGAGCAGATTCATCATTCTAAGAACTATGGCAAGATGGCTGAATTTGTGCGTGAGTTTAATATCTGGGTTGATAGTCGTTATTCCATTTGGTCTAATGATTCTGAGCATTTGCATTACTTAATTGATAATTGCAATCTTGCCTCTAACTCTTATGCCTATGGCTCTGAAACGACTTATACCATTGAGTTTTCTGATGGTCAAAAGTTGCGTTTTGATAGCGGTGCTAAGACCATGAAACTGTTGGGTAAGGCAGCCAAGATTATGGGATTGGAAAAACAGTTTGAAGAGTTCCGTTTGGAGCACTCTCGACTTTTGAACCAAAAGAATCTTGAAGGCATCCTCTGCCTTTCTATTCATCCTCTTGACTATATGACTATGTCTGACAATGCAAGCAACTGGCATAGCTGTATGAATTGGCAGGAGCCTGGTGGATATCGCATGGGTACTGTCGAAATGATGAATTCTCCCATGGTTGTTATGGCTTATCTTAAGTCCAAAGACCGCAATTATTCCTGGTATGATTGTTATTCTTGCAAGAGTCCTTCTTGGAATGATAAGCATTGGAGAACCTTGATTGTGGCTACCCAAGAGGGCATCGTTAGTGTTAAGGGCTATCCTTATCAGTGTGATGAGCTTTCTATTATGTGCGTAGATTGGCTGAAAGAATTGGCTGAAAAGAATATGGGTCTAACCTTTGCTAAAACCACTACTTTCCCGGATTGCTCTGTTTTTGAATATGAAGGCTATCAATTTGAGGTTTGCCCCGAAACTGGCGGTTCTATGTACAATGATTTTGGCTCCGCCACTCATTTCGGTAGTTTTTCCGAATTGGCTACTACTAATTTGGAATTTATTTCTAATGTATATGGTGGAAATAAATTCTATCGTTTTAATCCTGATTACTCTGGAGAGACTGAGTGCATGTGCTGTGGTCAGCTTGGTGGCTACTATGAAGAGGAAAGTTTTGTCTTCTGTGATCAGTGCTGCGACCAAGGAGATTATAACGGATATGAGTGTGCTCACTGTGGTAGCACTTGGGATGAAGCAGATATGGTTTGGATTGATGATGAACCCTATTGCCCCGATTGTCTTGATGAAGTAGCTACCAGATGCCAAATTGATGGTTGCTATTATCTAAAAGACGATATTATTACAGCATATGTGGCAAGAGAGAAAGACAATCCTACTGAACAAGATGTCAGTTTTGAAATTTGTAATTCCTTTACGGGATATTGGAGCTTGCCTACTAGACGATTTAATGTTGAATATATTCGTCAAACCGAAGAGGGAATTTATTATCTAAACAAAGAAGATATTACTGAAGCAGGCTATGACACCTACTTCTATATGGACTTGGGATCCAAAGAGATTCGTGAGAAATATTTTAAAAATCTCGAAGAGTCTGAGTAATATTTGATTTTTATAAAAAAATAATATATAATATGTATGTAAGTTAAATAAATAATAAATATAAATTTTGAAAGGTTAAAGGTGTAAATTATGGAGAAGATTACGAAGACTAAGAAGTATGAAATGCTGTCCGAGGCCCTGGCTCTGATTGAGCAGGAGGGTATTGAAACCAAGCTGGATCTGGCTATGCTGCAGGAGTTTGTTGCTAGCGAGTCCCAGGCTCTGACTCGTAAGTCCGAAAAGGCTAAGGCTAAGGCCGCTGAGAAGAAGACTGAACTGGATGAGCTGGCACAGGTTGTCCTGTCTGTCCTGGGCACTGATCCCATGACTTGTGATGAGGTCACCAATCAGATCGAGGGTGATGATGTCACTACCGCTAAGGTTCGTGCTCGTCTGAGCAAGCTGGTCACTCTGGGCTATGCTGAGAAGTCTGAGGTTGCGGCAGTTTCCGCTTCCGGTAAGAAGACTACTCATATGGCTTATGCCCTGGTTCCCGTTGAGACTGACGAGACTAGCGATTCTGAGTAATTAAAGGCGGATTAAATCCGCCTTTAATATATAATTTATTTTTTAAGGAGAAATTTATGAAGCGTATTATTTGTATTCTGCTGTCTATCATGATGGCAATTGGTTTGATGGCTTGTACGGCCCCTACCAACGATGAGACCGTAGCCCCCACAACCGCCATTGTGGAGACCACTGAGACTCCTACCACTGAGGTAGTAGAAACCACTGAAGTTGTGGAAACTACTGAGGTAGTAGAAACTACTGAGCCTATTACTGAAACTACTGCTCCTGTTGAAACTACTGATTCTATCGCACCAGCAGAAACAACTAATGGATGATATAAAGACCCCTCTAAACGAGGGGTCTTTTTTCTGTAAATCTGCTCCGGCCGGAAACGCACGCAACACCGAAACCCCAAAATAAAAAATGCTTTAGAATTTTTCTTGACAAAAAACAAAATTTTTGATATAATAATAATAAAAGGAGATGAATATGCTTTATGAAATTTAGTGTATCAAGTAGACAAACAGCTGAATATTTAGCTAAAGCTGATGAAATTAGAGTTGAATGGCGAGATCGACGCATCATTCCGGAGCTTTGTGAAAAATATCCAAACACAACAATTGATTTAACTCGACATTATCAAGATACTGTAGAGCATGAAATTGATTGGAAAGAACTAAATACTTATCGTATTTTAAGCAGAGATAAATTAATTATTGGATTTAGTCTTCCTACCGAAATGGGAGAAGCAAAAAAAGAGGGCCACACTTTTTATTTTTTAGCACCTGTTCGCACTTTCCAAGAGTTGAATGATTATAAGCGGGCTGGAGTATGTCGTGTAGAAGTTGACGCACCTTTGTTCTTTCAAATGAATAAGGTAAAAGAATTTGGTATTCCTTTATACGCTGTCGCCAATGTTGCAAATAGCTCCTCTATTTTTGAAAGAGAAAATGGCGTCGCTGGCACTTGGATTCGTCCAGAAGATGTAAAAACCTATGAGCCTTATATTGAAACTCTACAATTTTGGGGAAACCAATCTCAAGAGCAGGCCCTTTATCGCATTTATGCGGAAAAAGGTGAATGGTCTGGTGAGTTGGGAATGCTAATAAAAGATTTAAATTATATTTGTACAAATCGTATGGTTCCTCCAACCTTAGCAGTTTCTCGTTTAACTTGTGGTCAAAAGTGTCAGGAAAACAATAGATGCCATTTATGTTATCGCACTTTTGATTTGGCTAACCCCGAACTATTGCGCAATTATCTTGCCTCTACCGAAGAAAATTGATTTTTATAAAAAAATATTATATAATATTTATATAAAAGTTAAGGAGGAAGTTTTAGGTTGCGTATTTTAAAAGACAATGATTTTAAGACTTTTGAACAGTTATGCTCGCTGACACAGGGCGGAATGAAGAAAACTATGTCAACCTATCTCCGCAGTAAATATAAAACCATTACTGAAACCAAAGATTATATTTATGCAAAAGGAACTATTCCTATTGCATTGGTTGCACATATGGATACTGTTTTTGCACATCCTGCAACTGAAGTTTATTATGATAGACAGAAAAATGTAGTTTGGTCTCCTGATGGTCTTGGTGCGGATGATAGAGCAGGTATTTTTTCTATTCTTCAAATCATTCGAAGAGGTCTGCGGCCGCATATTATTTTAACCACTGATGAAGAAAAAGGAGCTGTTGGAGCTTCTAAATTGGCTGAAATTGATAATCCCTTTGAAGATTTGAGATATATTATTCAGCTTGATCGTCGTGGTTCTAATGATTGTGTTTTTTATGATTGCGATAATCAAGACTTTATAGACTATGTAGAAAAATTTGATTTTGTAGAAGCTATTGGAAGTTTCAGCGACATTAGTATGATTTGTCCAGCCTGGAAAGTTGCTGGTGTAAATCTATCTGTGGGATATCGAGATGAGCATAGTGTAAGTGAAACTTTGCACATTGGGCATATGCTAAGCACCATTGAAAAAGTTGTCCGTATGCTAAGCGAAAAAGATATTCCTAAATTTGAATACATCCCCGCTTCTCATTCCTACAGTCGTATGTGGTATAAATGGGTACCTAAAACCAATCCTGATGATAAACATTGTTATCTTTGCAAGAAAGAATTTTTACCCGAAGAACTCATTCCTGTTAAAACAATCTCTGGTTTGAATGAATTTTATTGCATTGATTGTATTGGTACTGGAAGAGTAAATTGGTGTAAGTCTTGTGGAGAGGCCTATGAAATCTCTCCAAGTGATAAAGATAAAGACACAGAACTTTGTGAGGATTGTTGGTATGATTTCTACTACGATGGAAGATATTAAAAGAGACTTCGCAAAAGTTATTAAATATTCGCAGGGATTTGAACCTGCGAATATTGATGCACTTTTTGATAAATGGCTTGATGCAAAACGAGATATTATTGAAGCCTGGGGCGGAAATTTTATTATAGAAGTTCCAGAAGCAGTACAATTTGAACTTTCTCCAGAAGAAAAGAAAAGCCGTTTAAATCAATTTATGGATATGATTGCAGAAGTCTATGATAATGATGAATTAGTTTTTTTCTTAGAAAACGTAGAAGAAGATTTCTTTTCTAACCATTTATCTAAGGATTATAACTTTGGAAAAGATAAAAAAATTCCAAAAGGAACTAAAATTATTCGTGCTTTTAAATATTTTGAAAAAGATCCTCGTGTACTTGAGGATTTACAAAATCAAGCAAGCATGATTATCCAAGAGGATAAGATAGGCGGAATGCTTTGTTTCTCTGTGCATCCTCTTGATTTTATATCTTCAAGTGAAAATACTTATCATTGGCGTTCTTGCCATGCTCTCGACGGCGATTATCGTGCAGGCAATCTATCATATATGATGGATAAATCTACCATTGTTTGCTATTTGCGCAATGGATCTGAATATAAAAAGTTGCCTAATTTTCCCGAGGATGTAATGTGGAACAGTAAGAAATGGCGTATGCTATTATTCCTTTCTGATAGCTGGGATGCATTATTTGCGGGTCGCCAATATCCATTTTTTAGTCCTACGGCTTTGGAATTGGTACAACAGCACTTTTTAAGCTCTATCGGTAAAACAAAAACCGTATGGACTCCTTGGTATAATGATTCTATTACCGATTTTGGTCGCCCAAAATATAAAAGATCTTGGCATAATGATCTAAATGCCCGTAATGTTATGTTGCGTGGTAAGGTTTATGATATGTTTGACCTTGTTGAAGATGGAAAAAATTCGCAGCATTTTAATGATTTAACCCACTCAAGTTGCTATATTCCATACTACTGCTGGAATGATGAATATCATCTTCGTAGAACTAGAGATAGAATCCATTTTACCATTGGTGGAGAGGCGCCCTGTCTATGTTGTAAAAGCAATCATATCGGAATGACACAGTTAATGCGTTGCGATAATTGTGAATTGGATTTCGGAGTGGGTGAAGACGAATACTTTGCTTACTGTAATTGTTGCGAAAGAAGAGCCATTCGAGATGATATGGTTTGGGTGAATAGTATAAGCGAATTAGTTTGCCCAAGTTGCTATGAACGAGAAACCGCTACTTGTGAGGAGTGCGGTAGCGTCTGGTATATTTGCGACATAACCTATGACAGAGAAGAAGAGCAATATATATGTCCCGATTGTAAACATTATAGAGAAACGGGAGAAAAAAAAGAAGATATAATAAGTTTTGATTTTACTCTTCCTTTTGAGAGTATAGATGTAGAGTGGTAATTAAAAAGGAGATTTAGATATGGCGCGAGGTAGTATAGCCAAAGAAGAAGTGGCTAAAAAAATTATTGAATGTTTTGGTCGAGAAAATGTAATTGAAGCCGACAAAAAATTATATATCAATACCAAAGAAAACGGTGAGCGTTTGCAAATTTGCATTTCGTTAACTTGTCCCAAGAATCTTGTCGGCATGGAGGCTACTAGCTCTCCGGTTCCCAAGTCTGCATTTAGTGGCGGCTTGGATTTCGAGACAATGGGTGCGGCAACAGCTACGCCTGAGCCGTTTAAACCTGCCGAGATTACACCGGACGAAAAAGCCACTGTTCAAGAACTTATGAAGCGTCTTGGACTTTAATTCTTGGTGCGTGCCTTAAGGCACGCTATTTGGGCCCTTAGTATAATTGGTTAATGCACCCGGCTCATAACCGGGACTATCTCGGTTCAAATCCGAGGGGGCCCACCAATATCCGGGTGTAGCTCAATCGGTCAGAGCCCGCAACTTATAATTGCGAGGCCCTCACAAGGTATATGGTGGTTCGATTCCACCTACCCGGACCAAAAAATAGGGGTGTCGTACAGCGGCTAGTACACTAGTCTCCAAAACTAGCTACGGGAGTTCGAGTCTCTCCGCCCCTGCCACCAATATAAAAAATTCTAGTTTGATTTTTTATAAAAAATATTATATAATATATATAGAAAATTTGAGAGGAATTAAAATTTTATGGAAAAGGCTTACATAATTGCCGTTAGAGGTAGTCATGATGCAGTAGCAATTTCCTTATCTCTTGAAACGGCTCAAGAAATGCTAATGGCTTATGCTTTTGAAGATGGTTGGAGAATATATAATCTCTATATTCGGCAAGGATATGACCATAGAACCGCAATGATTGAAGCAAAATTCAATATGTCTCGATGGTATATCTGGGAAAAAATTCTAATTTGATTTTTTATAAAAAATATTATATAATATATATACAAAGGATGTGAAAATACCAATGTATATATGTCCAACTTGCAATAAATTGTTTAATGAAGAAAAAATTCTTGTTAAACATATGTCCAAATGTTGGAAAGAGAAAAATCCAAATTCAAAATCTAAACCTGCTCCTCGTAGCGAAGATATCAATGTACGAGAAGCCAATAGTGAAATAATGAATTTTTTTAACTCTTTTAAATGAGGTAAGTATATGGAAGAAGTAATGATAAAAACTCATCTTATCATCACTGATATTCATGATGAATATTATATGAATTGGCGTGGAAAGATTGTTAATGCTAATCCTATACTAAAAAATGGAATGCCAGTTTTTGTAATAATTGGTACAAAGGGTCGTTTAGAACTTAACACCATTGATATGAATCGCTTAGAACAAAGTGCTAAATTGCTAACTTGGCCGAAAGGTCGTTCTGCAATTACTACTGATACCGCTCGTATCTATATTAAAGAAGCAGATGGAAATGATTTCCTTTTAGGCGTACTTACTCATAAAAATGTTAAAACTTTTTCTCCTATGCACGATAAAGTGATGAAAATTTGATTTTTATAAAAAAATATTATATAATATATATACAAAATCAAGGAGGAAATAAAAATGCGTGGAACGGCTTATGCCATTATGAATTGGGAAGAGCTGGCAGAAATTTCTCTTTCTCGATTAAATGCTCAAGAAATTCTTATGGATTATGCTCTTGAGGCAGCATATGATATCTTTTGTTTATATTATAATTATCATGGTTGTACTTTTGAGGGCGCTATGAAAGAAGCGAACCGAGAAGTTGACCATTGGCAAATCTGGACTTACAATTTGGTCTAATTTTTATAAGACAGGTTCAGCAATTTTAATAGATTAAGGCTTAGGGTGCCCGGTGTTGTAGGTTCGAGTCCTGCTTCCTCCCCCAATACGGGGGGAATAGCTCAACTGGAAGAGCACGGAAAAAATCGAAAAAACTGTCTTGCATTTGGTCAAATTAGTAAAATTTACTCTTTGGCTTTTTCAATATTATTGGAATCGCCCCTAAGAAATCCTAATTTGATTTTTATAAAAAAATATTATATAATATATATATAAAGTAAATGATTTCTCATTGTTTGATTTCCTTTCTAAAGTTCCGTGGAGGGGGAAATGTCCCTCTCCACAGGAGCTAGTTGTAAACACCCCTAGTTCACAAGGCTGAAATATGCGTGAGTAGCTCGTAGGTCAAGGCGAGAGAAAAGTGTGAGACCAACAAAGGTAAATTCCGTATACCTGGTGGTTCAAAAATACGGCGGTTAAGAGTGTTATCCGAAAAGCACGGGGTCTTGCCATTAGACTCATACCCCGGGTTTGACCAACCTAAATGGCAATTTTATATGGCTCAGTAGCTCAGAGGCAGAGCAACAGACTGTTAATCTGTAGGTCGAGATATCGTAATTCTCCTGGGCCTCCATACCCGAATAGAGATTGCAAGTACGACTATTTGGGAAAACTAGAACTTGCCGAGGTTTTAGAGTACCGTTTCTCGTAAATATAAGCGGGCTCATAAATGCGGGCGTGGTGAAATTGGCAGACACGTTGGATTTAGGTTCCAATGCGCAAGCGTGCAGGTTCAAGTCCTGTCGCCCGTACCAGGGATTTTATTCCCCTTATTTCTTATGCGTTAACACGGATTTTGTAAGTTTCAACTACCACCGACGGAAATGCAGTTAGGTATTACCACTTTGAAGTTCCGGTATGTGGCTTGCGGAAAACGCTATATAAAGAAGCGAAGTAAAACTTACTAATAGGTTGGCAACTCCTATGACTTATAAATAAGTTGCTGACAGTTGGAACAGACAACCGACGGTTCCGGTGCATAGTGGTTAGAAGCATCGACATAGATATGGTGGTAAGCTATTACAACAATAACCACCGGCGGATGAGCAGACAAATTCCGGTCAATAGACTTCCGCTACCGGTTTTTACTGAAACGGGTCAGGTCCAATCGCCCGGCTAAGTAGGTGAGGTAAGTGAGGTTGGGATTCCTACGCCTTTAAAGTGGTTCTGAAAAATGTATCCGCTTAGCCTTTAGTAATTTTATAAATTAAAACTTGCCGCTATTGTGAGTTTGTAATGAGAGCATTAATGATGTTGTCATAGTTTCAGAGCGGTTTATATGGCTCCGTAGTTCAGCTTTGGTTAGAATACTAGACTGTCACTCTAGAGGTCACGGGTTCGAGCCCCGTCGGAGTCGCCATTTGAGAAGGAAAACTCCGAAAGCCGGACTAACAGAAACGGTAGACGAAAAACCCCTAAATGGCTCTCTGCAATAGGTACTTTACAGGGACAATGGATAAGATAGTCTGTTAGCTATGCTTGTCTAAATCATTTAATGATATGGTAGGAAACGAGCAAATAGTCCTTACCAGGTTCGAAACTGGAGACGCTGTATAGAATTCGTAACAGCTGTCATTTAATGATTTTATTTAGTGTGCGTGATGGAATGCGTACTTAATCACTATGATGGTTAAGCTACGAAACATGCCTCGCTCAAAACGGGGTGCCCTTGAAAGGCTTGCGGGTGAAAGTCCCGTCGCACCGAACAGCAAGTTGTGGGAAATAAGACTAAAACCCTCAGTTCTCTAATAACCTAGGACTATTAGAGAACACATATTTGGGCCCGTAGCTCAGTTGGGAGAGCGCTAGCCTTGCAAGCTTGAGGTCAGGGGTTCGATTCCCCTCGGGTCCACCATATCTGCGTAGCTCAGCTAGGTAGAGCGGCCCCTTTTGGTATGGGGCAGGTCGATGGTTCAATTCCATCCGTAGAATAATATATTATACTTTTACGAATGATGATAATAATAAAAAAGTATATTATATTATTAAAATGGTAATGGCAGTTTATATTAGCAAAAGTTCTGCCTAGTTAAAAACTTTTAAAGATAAAGGTTTTTCAACGCCTTAATACTAGAAAAAAAGTTGAACCTTGCTCTTGGGGTGCAAGACGTGGGCAATGCGAGAACGCTCTTCTAGGTTTTATAGCATAAGGATTTTCTCAGAAGTGAAACAGAAGAATCCAATGCAAGGTGACGCTGCCTTATAAGTTTGCAACTTATGAAATGCGATATGCTCGAGTGGCGGAATGGCAGACGCGCCTGGCTCAAACCCAGGTGTCCGCAAGGGCGTGAGAGTTCAAATCTCTCCTGGAGCACCATAGACATTAACAGCAATTTTACTTCTTGGTTCCTGGGTAGCTCAGTTGGATAGAGCACCTGCCCTGACCCGGTGGGAGGTCGTCGGTTCGAATCCGGCCCTATGTATAAAGTATAATATGTCTAGCCTTCCTTTCCTAAATTTGATTTTTTTAAAATTTTTTGTTATAATATATATACAAAATGAAGAAAGGAATAAATGATATGGATAATTATTGGGAAAGCTTTTCTTGCCAAGTTCAATGTGAAGAAGTTTACGAGAATTGGGTTGAGCAGTTTATTTTCTTATCCAATATCGAAAAACTCCTTCAAGAGGAAGAAGAAGAAGAATAAATATTTCGTGCCATCGTCTAAAAGGTTAGGACAACACCCTTTCAAGGTGTAAACCCGGGTTCGAATCCCGGTGGCATGACCATATGGCCCCATCGTCTAGCGGCTTAGGATTCAAGATTCTCAATCTTGCGACAGGAGTTCGAATCTCCTTAGGGTCACCAGTTTCGATTGCTTTTAACTGACAAAGCGGAAAGACGCTTGGCGCTTCGGACAGACGAAGATTTCCGAAAAATTTGATTTTTCAAAAAATTTTTTGTATAATATATATACAAAATAAAAGTGGTTATGATAGATGCCCTCCGGTGAATAACCCTGGCAACCACGATTTCGACTAAATCTATCATGTATCTTGAAATTTACGCAACTCGGTGCAGAGCGAATACCATCGTGCCGAGAACCCAATCCTGCCTGCGGGCGCCAAGAGTGCAACTTGTAGACGATAGCCTACAATAGCTAGAGGGTTTACATCGTGAGATGTAGATTTCGCCTTCTAAAGAAGGTCTTGGATGGATGGGTGTGCTAACATAATCGCGTTCAAAGACACTGTCTTGTCGCTCCCGCAATAGACGCCTCTGTGAGGAATAAGCCAAGTTAGG
>JAZONV010000126.1:0-8770 GCA_045654685.1 Clostridia bacterium
CACCCGAATCAAGGCATACACCCGCAAGGGGTGCAAGCCTTATCTTCGGCCACTACGCCTTTTCAAGCCTTCCTTCATCTGCCACCGGCAGCGGAAGGCTTGAAAACTACCAACTTCGCTTAACTCAGCAGGAATGAGCAACTGACTCTTAATCAGAGTGCCAAAGATTGGAATTCCCAAGGATACAAAAAAAGATGCCATAAGGCATCTCTTTTTTATATACACCTTCAGGGACTCGAACCCTGGACACCCTGATTAAGAGTCAGGTGCTCTACCAACTGAGCTAAAGGTGCAAATATTTAATTGTCTTTCACAATCAACATTGACTATTATACCTATTTTGTGTTAGAATGTCAATAGGTTTTTTGAAAAAATAGGGTGGTATAATGAAATTCAACACAATTGGAATAATTTGTGAATATAATCCTTTTCATTTTGGGCATATGTACCATATAGAAAAATCAAAAGAAATAACAGGAGCGCAAAATGTTATTTGCATAATGAGTGGAAGTATGGTACAAAGGGGCGAACCTGCCATATTTAACAAATGGGAAAGGGCAAAAAGAGCAATAGAGGGTGGTGCGGATTTGGTCATAGAACTTCCCGCTCACTATGCACTGCAATCGGCAGAGAACTTTGCATATGGAGCCGTAGCGGTTCTTGATGGTCTGAAAGTGGTTGATGCAATATCTTTTGGTGCAGAAACCGATGATATTCATCTTTTAGAAAAAATAGCAGATGAAACACTTTTGCCAAGTGATGAATACACCTTTCATCTCAAAGAAAAACTTTCAGAGGGAAAAGGATATCCCTATGCTTGTGAATATGCTCTAAGAAGCGTTTTCAAAAATCTTTCCGATGATGTTTTCTCGCCCAATAATACCCTTGGAATTTCATATATATGTGCTTTAAAAAAACTCAAATCATCCATAATTCCCGTCTGTGTAAAACGAAATAATGACTATCATTCATCTCTTTCTGATGATGCATACATGAGTGCTACGGCCATAAGGGAAATGATTGCATCCTGTGAGGATTATTCTTCCTATGCTCCCGATTACTGCGGATGCAATGTATATGATATAAAAAATGCCGAAAGTTATATTCTGGGCACACTCAGAAATCTGTCGCCCGAAAGCCTTTCAGACATAAAAGGCTATGAAGACGGTCTTTCAAATATGATAATTACAAATGCAAGAAAATCATCATCTCTTGATGAGTTTTTTGAAAAATGCACTTCAAAAAGATATACCCTGCACAGAATCAGGCGTTTTTGTATGTGTGCAATTCTCGGCATAAAGGATGAACCGGAACTAAAATATGTGCGGATTCTCGGATTCAATGAAAAGGGTGCATCTTTGATAAAAAAAATCCGTGAAAAATCAAATCTTATCCCTGTTACTAAAACTGCAGATTATCCGGGAGATAAAATGTTTGAAAAAGACATTCTGGCAACGGATTTTGCATCACTTTGTTCTCAGGATGAGAAAAAAAGAATTTGCGGTATGGACTATATCACATCTCCTTATGTAAAAAAATAAAATTTTAGTATATCGCCCCTTTTTGGAATATATAATTTCTAAAAGGGGGTTTTTTGTATGTGGAAAAAGGCTAATGCAGAAGGCATAGACGGAGAATTTTTATATGAACTTGAAGATGGACATTTTCAGACGGATTTTTTTGTCCGGGGAAATGAATTGAAAAATAGAAAAGTGTATATAAAATCCATAGACGAAGAAAATGAGGGTGTGTGTCTCGGCACTCTCTCCGAGGGAAAAGGCGGATGTTATCTTTCAAAATCATATCCCGTTTCTTTTCTTGAAATGAATGGAGCGGATTTTTCAAAAAAATTCGTCATATGCCTGAAAAAAGATGCGGATGACGTGCTTTTGGATCCTGCAGTCACAAGAGCAAAAGATTTATTAAATAACCATCCCATAGATGAAAAGGGAAAAGAACTTTCAAAAAATCATCAAAAAATTATGAGAAAAGAACTTCGGAATTTTGAAAAAGTTTCTCTTCCTTTTCTGAAAGACTACACATTTTACAAAATTGACAACATAAAACATCCCTTTCCTCTTTCTTCAATAGACCATGTTGTTTTCACAAAAGAATTTGTATCTGTGTTTGTAAAAAGAGGCGAGTGGTACATAGGAGAAAGGGAAGACAGCGAAATTTTCCCTCTTGTCATTGGAAAATATGAGAGTGAGCCTGACCCCATGCCTCTTGTTTCAGATTCATATTGCAGATATAATGACAGAGATTCAGGTCTCATATATCACATTATAGGAATCGGGGTTTTTGATGACGGTCAGTACTTTTGCAAAATTCCTCACGTTGAGTCCGAAAAATGAGTTCTGGTGACCGAAATCGACTTTATACCTATTTACACAAGGAATTTTTTGTGGTAAAATATAATCAAAATTATTAATAACACAAAGGATATAATAATATGAAAACCATAAACACAAACAGAAAAACAAATGTAAAAGAATATTCCATATTCTCTGTGCCCGGGTTTCGCTCCGGCTCAATAATCAAAAAATTTATTGCCGTTATGTATTATTGCACGGTTTTCATAAGCATGTGCACAATAGTTACAACATACCTGTCAGGGGAATTTTCTGGTGCGTTGGATGTATTGCTTTTTGTTGCAGTATCTCTTATAATCCTTCTGATATTTTTAACTCCTGTAATTGTAATAGGATTTTCTGATCACTTTGATTGGCGAGGAATAAAACTTCTGCTTTTAATTCTCACACCCTGGTGTATACTTTTCACTTTGGGAAACTACCTCAGCACTCTTTTTTCAGAAGATTATATCTATTCGGTTAACCCCGCAATGCAAAATATAGAAACAACAAAAGGTTCGTCAGAGGACGAAATATCTGACGAAGAACAAGCAGTAGATGAAGTGATTGAATCAGACGGAGAGTGATTGTATGAAACTTATATCATGGAACGTAAACGGATTAAGAGCCGTTGTAGGCAAAAATTTTATAGAAGCATTTGAGTCTCTCGATGCAGACATTTTCTGCCTTCAGGAAACAAAACTTCAGGAGGGACAAATAGATCTTGACCTTCCCGGATATAATATGTACTGGAACTATGCCGAGAAAAAAGGCTACTCGGGCACTGCAGTGTTTTCAAAAAAAGAGCCCCTGTCAGTTATGTATGGCATAGGCATTGATGAACACGACAAAGAGGGAAGAGTCATCACTTTGGAGTACGACAAATTCTATTTTGTATGTGTATATACCCCAAATTCTCAAAATGAACTCAAACGCCTTGACTACCGCATGGAGTGGGAAGACGCTTTCAAAGACTATCTTTGCTCTCTCAAAGAGAAAAAGAGTGTGATTGTTTGCGGTGACCTTAATGTTGCGGCAGAGGAAATTGACCTTAAAAACCCCGGTGCCAACAGAAAAAATGCAGGCTTTACCGATGAAGAGAGAGAAAAGTTCAGAGTGCTTAAATCCGCAGGATTTATTGACACTTTCAGACATTTCTATCCCGATATGACAGATATCTATTCCTGGTGGTCCTATCGCTTTAATGCAAGAAGCCGAAATGCAGGATGGAGAATTGACTATTTCCTTGCATCAGAAGATTTGAAAGACAAACTGAAAGATGCAAAAATACACACGGATATTTTGGGCTCGGACCATTGTCCGGTGGAACTTTGTATTGAACTATAAGAAAAGGAGCAGACAAAATGATAAAAATAGGAATTGCAGGATACGGAAACCTCGGAAAAGGTGTTGAATGTGCCATTTCACAAAACCCCGATATGGAACTTTTTGGCATATTCACAAGAAGAAATCCCGAATCTGTGAAAACGGTTTTTGAATCCTCGAAAGTATATTCAATGGATAATATTGAAAGATTTAAATATGATATAGATGTTCTCATAATCTGTGGCGGAAGTGCAACGGATTTGCCCGTTCAGACCCCCGAACTTTCAAAGACTTTCAATGTGGTGGATAGTTTTGACACTCACGCAAAAATCCCCGAGCACCTTTCCAATGTTGACAAAGAGGCTTTAAAATCGGGAAAAGTGGCTGTCATTTCCGGTGGTTGGGATCCCGGAATGTTTTCGCTCAGCAGAGTTTATGCAGAAGCAATTCTGCCCCAAGGCAACACCTACACCTTCTGGGGAAAAGGCGTAAGCCAGGGACATTCCGATGCCATCAGACGAATAGATGGTGTGCTTGATGCCCGCCAATACACAATTCCCGTAGATGATGCTCTTCAAAGGGTGAGAAATGGCGAAAATCCTGACCTTTCCACAAGGGACAAGCACATAAGAGAATGTTTTGTTGTGGCAGAGGAAGGAGCAGATTTAGAAAGAATTGAAACTGAAATCAAAACCATGCCAAACTACTTTGCAGACTACAATACAATAGTTCATTTTATAACAATGGATGAAATGAAGAAAAACCATTCAGGCATTCCTCATGGCGGATTTGTTATCCGTAGCGGAAAAACAGGAAAATCAGGAGAAAATTCTCACGTTGTTGAGTATAGCCTGAAACTTGATTCAAACCCTGAATTTACATCATCTGTTCTTGTGTGCTGTGCAAGAGCAGCATATAAGATGAATAAAGAAGGTCAAAAAGGTTGCAAAACCGTGTTCGACATTCCACCTGCATATTTTTCATCAAAATCAAGAGAAGAACTCATTAAAGAAAATCTTTAAAAAATGGTATGTAAGACCCAAAACCGGGTTTTACATACCATTTTATATTTTTTGACTTACCACATAAAGAAGTCAAGACCTCTTAATTTGCAAATTGCCTCCACATAATAATAATCACCATATATAATGGGGAATTCAGTCACCTTTCTTGTAATTCCCGGTGTGGGATATCTTTCAGAGCCAAGGTCAACAAGATGATCAATGTTCTCATCATAGTTTGCACATTTTTCGTCAATTGCCTTAAGCATCTTAATTGCCGCGTCGCGATAATTTTCAGCTTCTGCCTCGGATACATATTTTGCAAGTTCCAAAAGTGCACTTGCAGTGCAGGCTCCGGCAGTTGAATCATAATATAAAGGCTCAATGGGAGATCTGAAATCTATTGGTGGGAGATAATCTGTGCGGATAACATTTGCAATAAAATAGTTTGCGCATTTTATTGCCGCGTCAAGATATCTCTTTTCCTTTGTGTGCACATATGAAATCACACTTCCATACACCGCCCACGAAAGTCCTCTTGTCCAGCAGGAATCTTCAGAATATCCCTGACCTGCCTGGATTTCAATAATTTCACCTGTGTTATCATCGTGTCTTACAATGTGATTAACCGAGCCGTCAGGTCTTATATGATCGCAAATAGCCATATCTGCATGAGCCATTGCAATTTTTTTGTATCTTTCATCTCCGATTTCCTCAGATGCCCAATAAAGAAGCGGCAGATTCATCATACAGTCGATAATGGAAATACCTTCTGTATTTTCAAAGTTCCACGCCCTTATATATCTTGCATCAATGTTATATCTTGAACTAAGTGCTGCTGCAACAGTCATATTTGTATTAAATGCTTTTTCATTTCCCGTAATGCGGTAGTTGGCACCTGATGTGAGATGCCACATAAATCCTGCATCGTGGTCAATTCTCAAAAAGTTTTTAAGCACCCGGTCAAGTTTTTCTTCTGAGCGGATTGCAGTTGACATATACACATCGTTTTTGGTTGAAAGATACATAAGCCACATCATACCGCCCCAAAAACCGTTTGTCCACCAGCCGGCATCATCAATAGATTTGTCATCATGAACGCCGTCTTTTGTTGTGTATGGAAGTTTGTCATAACTTCTCACAGCCACTTTTTCAAGTTTTGAATTGATTTTGTCCCATACAGAATCAATCCATTCCTTATTCTTATTTATAATATTTTCCATTTGTATATCACTCCGATTTGAATATTAGACTATACCCATAAATATATCAAAATTTAGCATTCAAGTCAATATAAAGTCGAAAATATAACACGGAAGTCGCAAAAATCCATTGACATGAAATCAGGAGTTTGGTATATTAATTTCAGAGGTGATATTGACATGACACTATTTGATAATATGCAGCAAAAAACAGAAGAAATTAAGACACATCCGTTCTACGAACTATATATAAAATCGATAAAAAACACCTATAATGAACTTCTTGATGCAGGTCCGATCATTCTTTCCTATGAGGATTTTATGTTGTTTTTTGATACCGGTTCAAGAAAGGAATATGAGACCAAATTCTTCAAAAAACGTGAATTTTTGAGTTGCTCGCTTGCTTTGTATATTCTCTACGGAGATGAAAAATATCTTAAAACTGTTTGTGAAGCAGTGTGGGCGATATGTTGTGAAATATCCTGGGTTGTTCCGGCTCACCTTCTGGAATATGACGTGGATGTGTATGACACTCACATAGACCTTTTTGCAGCAGAAACAGCCCTCTATCTTGCAGAAACAAATTATCTTCTGGGAGATAAACTCCCCGAAAGAATAAGAAAACTGATTGCACATCATCTTGAAAAAAGAATTTTCAAACCCTTTGAAGAGAGAACCTACTGGTGGGAAAGTCTTGTTTCAAACTGGGCGGCAGTTTGCGGCGGAAGTGTGGGCATGGCATATATGTATGCTAATCCCGAAGGCTTTGAAAGAGTGTATGGAAGAATTGAAAAAATAATAAATAACTTTGTTTCAGGTTATGGTGATGACGGATGCTGTCAGGAGGGTGTAAACTACTGGAACTATGGTTTTGAGTTTTTCATTTTCTACGCCGATCTCTTAAGGAGATTTACAGACGGTGAAACGGATATTATGAAGCCCGGAAAAATTAATCGTATGGCACAGTGTCTTCAGAAGATGATAATGAGGAAAGATATAACGGTTAGTTTTTCTGACGGCGCAAGAAAGGGAGAGTTTACAAATGTAGGTCTCTATTCTTACCTTAAATCAAACTTTGAAGGTGTGGAAGTTCCGTCTGTCATAGGAAACAAAGGAAGAAGAACCGTTGAATCAAAACCGTCTTTGATACTTCGCACACTTTTCTGGTCCAATCCCGATGATTACGCAGATAACAGTTGTGAATTCAAGACAGGGATGGAATATTTTCCCGATGCAAAGTGGTACACAAACAAAAAAGAGAAATATTCATTTGCTGCAAAGTGCGGACACAATGATGAAGAGCATAATCACAATGATGTGGGAAGTTTTGTCATTGCAACAGATGACGGTCAGATTCTTTGTGATATTGGTGCAATGGAATACACCAAAGACAATTTTGACAACGAGAAAAGATATACCATATTTCACAATTCCTCTTTCGGACATTCTGTTCCTATAATTGACGGACAGGCTCAAAAGTATGGAAGAGAATATCATGGGGATGTAATAGAAGTAACAGATGGTGTGTTTTCAATGGAAATGCATTCTGCCTATGAAACAGACCTTGAAAAATTAGTGAGAACCTTTAATATAGAAAACGACAGAGTGGTTTTGAAAGACAGTTTCACATCTGATAAAAATCATGACATAAAGGAAAGATTTGTCACAGAAATAGAGCCCGTAATTTCGGATGATGGCGTGAGACTGGGTAGTCTTCTTATAAAGACGAAAAAAACACCGTCTGTATCGTCAACTACAATTCCAAACCATGAAAAAGTTATTGAAACATTTTATGCAATAGATTTTGAGGTTGATTCAAAAGAGTTTGAAATTGAATTTATTATTGATTAATGAAAAAAGGTGGATGTAAAAATTCGTAAGAATTTTTACATCCACTTTCTGTTTTATATATGTATAATCTATTGCAGACCCTTTTTGTATTTTAAAGGAGTTGTATTGTATATCTTTTTGAAGTTTTGAATGAAGTTTGAATAATCATTAAATCCGCTCTGAAAACAAGCCTCAGTCACGCCTGAATTGTTCCTGAGCATTCTGCAGGCATTGGAAAATTTTTTGTCATAAAGATAACTTCTCGGTGTCATAGACAAATATTTTTTAAAAAGTCTTTCAAGGGTAGAATGACTTATGTGAAAAATTTCAGTGAGTTGATTTACACTTGAAATTGAGGCAAAATTTTTGTTTACATAGGTAATTACCTCGTTGAGTTCTTTCGGTATGTGTCTGTTATCGTTGGGTTGTGTATAACTCATAAGTCCCTGCTCAATATATGAAAGAATATCGAAAAAAGCACTTAGATGCATAATGGGATTTTCATTCCCTGATCGTATGATTTTGTCGCAGGAAACCATAATTTTTTTCGTGATTGATTTGGGAAGACGAATCAGATTGTTTTCGCCTCTTTTTTTAGTCATTATAAAATTAAAAAGTTCCTGGTTCTCATATGGGGAGAACATAAGCCAGTAGTGATTATGGACACTTTCATCGTTATATATGCAGTGGTGATATTCATAAGGCTTTGTAACAATAATATCTCCCGGTGAAATGGCATAAATTGAGTTTTCAACCATGAAAGAAACATTTCCTGAGATGTTTATATATATTTCGCAGGTGTCGTGAATATGCGGAGAAGTGTTACGCATTGGTGATGAATCTTTAATGGAAATTTTGTTTGCATTAATGTGGAAAGAATTGATTTGATCAATGACTAAATCGTTGGTCATGTATATTCCTGGTATAATGTAAAAGACTCATCTAACAGTCATTTACAAATATACCTTTCTCCTTTCTTCAACCTTTTTAATCCGCGGTTGATTACGGTTTTAAATATTGGTATTATATAAATATGTGATGTGGATTTGTATACAATTCC
>JAZONV010000127.1:0-2233 GCA_045654685.1 Clostridia bacterium
TTCTTTTTTCTGTTATTCTTCTTGCCATCAGTTTTGTGGCAACAAGTATTGTTGGAGCAATAATTACAGGGTTACTCCTTGCATTTTTTACACTTATTGTAACATCGGTTGCATGCATTGTAAGATGTATTTCGGGTTGCACGGGAATAGAATAATACAATCAAAAAAGGGGATGTTTAAAAAGTCCCTCTAAAAATCGAGGATGAAAATTCCTCGATTTTTTTGTATAGAAAAAAGGCTGAAACCATAGCGGAATCAGCCTTTTTGTGGTATAATATAGTCGATGAAAACAAATACAAACCACGGAAAATATTATACACCAATTCAAATGAAAATTCCAGTAGATTTAGAAAAAATTATTGAAATTTCTGATCCAATCTACACATTTAATGAAATTATGGAGCAAATCGACCTATACAAATATTTTGCTGGGAAAGGAAGCAAAACAGGTCGCCCAAGATTTGACTCTGTGAAATTGTTAAAAATCATATTGTTTGCCTTTATGGAAAACGGATATGCGTCTTTAAGAGACATTGAAAAGCTGTGCAAAACAGATATTCGTTTCATATGGTTGCTTGATGATTTAAAAGCGCCGTCATATTCAACCATTTCAAATTTTATGAACGAAATGTTGATTGATAGCATAGAAGATATTTTCAACGACATAAATTCGTATATATTTAAAGAAGAAGGTGTAGATTTAAATCATGTGTATATTGATGGAACAAAGCTTGAAGCCAATGCAAACAAATACACGTGGGTATGGAAAAAAGCATGCAGAACAAGTCGTGAAAGAATATATATGTACCTTACTCAGTTAATACATGAGATAAATACAACTGATTTGTTTTTCCACAATGCTGAAATCGGAACTCGGAAAGAATACACCATTGAATATGTAGAGTATATATTAGCACAGTACAAAAAGATAATGCAAATAGATATATCCTCTTTCGTCTACGGTAGCGGTAAAAGAAAAACTACCGAACAAAAACATTATGAAAAGTTAGAAGAATATCTGAAAAAATTAAAAACATATGCTCGTCATATTAAAGTATGTGGAGATGACAGAAACAGCTATTCAAAAACAGATAACGATGCAACATTTATGCGCATAAAAAGAGATTACATGGGAAACGACCAGCTACTTCCGGCATACAATGTCCAACTTGGAATATGCGATGAATACATAGCAGTAATGGATATGAAACAATATGCATCAGATATGGAATGTTTTGTACCCTTAATGGAAAAATTCAATACTACATATGGATTTTATCCACAGTATCCGATAGCAGATGCAGGCTACGGAAGTTACAACAACTACCTTTTTTGTGAGCAAAAAGGTATGAAAAAATATATGAAATTTACAATGTTTAAAAAAGAAACAACAGACAAAAAATACAGAGAAACTGAATTCAGGGCAGTTAATTTCAAAAGAGATTCAGAAGGTAATTTAATTTGTCCGAATGGCAGAAAATTTCAACATTTGTATGATAGAGCTGTAAAAGGAAACAAATATGGAAGAACCGAAGAATTTTATCAATGCGAAGATTGTAGTGATTGTCCTTTTGCAGACAAATGTAAAAAAGGTAAAGGAAACAGAACAGTAAGAATGAACGAAGAGTTGACAGCAATTCACAAAGAAGTTCTTGATAATTTAACATCTACACACGGATTGTTATTAAGAGCAAACAGAAGCATCCAAGCAGAAGGAGCATATGGAATTATTAAGTGGGACAGACAGTACAAAAGAATACGAAGAAGAGGGTTAAAATCTGTAATTTTTGAGTTTACATCAATTTGTATAGGTTTTAATCTCTACAAATACCATTTAAAGAAGCAAAAAGAATTGCTTGCCGCATAAATGCAAAAGAAAACATTTCAAAATTTGCTCATTTTAATATGAGTTTATTTTGTGTGCGAAAAAACAAGTGATTTTTCCATAAACACAAAAAAGGACCTCGTTTAGAGATCCTTTTCGTAATTTAGGGACTTTTTAAACATCCCCTTTTTTTTGTTTCTGCGGGAGAGATTTGAACTCGAGTGACGGTACGGCGCGATGCACGACACCCCAAGAGCATTAGCAAAAGCTGATGCGATTGGTCAGGTGGAGCGTATGTCAAAACTGTCGCAGAGCAGAGCGCCCTCTTACGGCGCGAATGTGATGCGCTACAGTTGACGGCGAGTTCAAAATGCTGTGTTTACGAAAATCTTTTTTGGTGCATCGAAT
>JAZONV010000128.1:0-41645 GCA_045654685.1 Clostridia bacterium
TCGTCAGACCGAGGTTTTGCCTCCGACTTCCTTCAGACTCCGCCTCACGACGGACGCCCTTGCCTTCAGCTAACAGTTCCTACTGCCAAGCCTGTAGCGGACTTTCACCGCCAAGTTATTACGCATGCCGAGCGCACACCAAAAACGGAGATGCATAATCACATTGCATCTCCGTTTTCCGTTAATAACATTCTTTTAAAATTTCATAAATCTCATCACACTCAACTGTTTTATATCCTCCGCCGGGATAGGTTGAATATGCTATTTCCTTGAGAGTTTCCTCTTTTGCACCAATGTCTCTGAGTCTTGTTGGAATACCGATTTCTTTGATGAAATCTGCAAGTGCATCAATTCCCTCAAGTGCAATTTCTTCGTCAGTTTTTCCATCTGTGCAAACATTCCATATTTCTTTTGCAAAGCGTACAAATTTATGAAGTCCGTATTTGAAAATGTGCTTATAGTATGGAATAGAAACTATGGCAAGACCTACACCATGGGGGCAGTCCGTGTATGCACCAACCTGATGCTCAATGTTATGAACTTCCCAGTCCTGTGTCTTTGACACACCTGCGATGTAGTTAAGACCAAGAGTTGCACACCACATAATATTACTTCTTGCCTCATAATCCTGAGGGTTTACAAGTGCCTTTCTTGTGCTTACAATAAGAGATTTCATTATTCCCTCAGCCACATAGTCGCTTGTATTGTCATCATCTCCGGAAAAATACTGTTCCATAAGGTGAGAAAAAATGTCATACACTCCGCTTACCATCTGAATTTTTGGCACGGAATAGGTAAATTCGGGATTGAGAATTGAAAACTTCGGGTATGCTTCGGGGGAAAATACTCTTCCAACTTTCAGCATCTGTTCTTCATTTGTTATAACAGAACCGCCGTTCATTTCAGAGGCAGTTCCGGTCATTGTGAGAATTGAACCTAACGGCACAATTTTATTGTCAACTTCTTTAAAATCTATCCAGTATTTCTGCCATGGATCCTCATCACAATATGCAGATACTGAGATTCCCTTTGCACAGTCTATGACAGAACCGCCACCCACTGCAAGGATAAGGTCGATGTTATTTTCTTTAACAAGTTTTACTCCTGCCATCATTTGAGCATATGTGGGATTTGACTTTATCCCGGAAAGTTCTGTCACGCTTTTTCCGGTGTTTTCAAGAGCCTTTACGACAGTATCATAAAGACCTATTTTCTTTATGGATTCTTTTCCATATATCAAAAGAATATTTTTTCCGTAGTTTTTAAGTTCTGTCTCAAGATTGTCTAAAGCGGTTTTCCCAAAATATATCCTTGTGGGATTACAAAAGTTAAAATCTAAATTCATAATTTTCACATCCTATATTTTAAATAAGTATTCGCCGGAACAGACACTATCGGTGCTGGTTCCGATTTTTATTTTTGCACTAAAGGGAAGTTTTACTTTTACATCTTTCCCTTTTCGCTCAACAGTTATTCCTCTGTGGGATACTTTTACATATTCCACGTTCTCCAAATATACGGGAGATATCACAAGACCATCATCTGTGAATTTTATTCCGCCCAGATATCTGTAGAACCAGTTGTCAACCTCGCTGAACATATGGTGATTCTGAGAAAAACTCATATCCCATCTTTCACACAGAGTTGTCATACCGTTATTAATCCAATATGCATAACTTGGGAATGTGGGATTTGTCACCATCTTATAGAGAACTTCTTCATATCCATATTCACAAAGAGCACTAAAAATCCATTTTGTGCCAAGAATTCCGCAGTCTATGTGATATCCGTTATTCTCCACAAGTTCGGCTAACTTTGCGGCATACTCTCCCATCTTATCCTCTTCAAAAAGTTCGTTGTATATTCCGCAGGCAAAAAATGTCTGGTAGGAGTCATATTCATCGCTGCATGCAAAATTTGATTGCCACGCTTTCTTTACATTATTTGCAAGTTCTTCCCAGCACATATGGTCTCTGCCTGTGAGTTTTGCCATTTTTGCCATTGCAACAGAATCAGCATAGAAAAATGCTGTGTCTGTAATAATTGTTGGACACATATGTTCAGGACGTACCGGACACCAGTCCCCAAGGCCAAAATTAACAAGATAATTTTCAGACCTTGACCGAATATAGTTCATATATTTTTCCATTGAGTCCCACATATATTCAATGAGTTCTGTGCTTTTGGTGTGCAGATAGTGCTTATATGGAATGAGAATTATGCAACTGTCCCATGCAGGTCCCGAGCCCCAGTCATATCCAAAGCCTGCCGTTGGCACAATTCCGGGGAGTTGTCCCGATGGTCTTTGAGCAACTTTGAAATCCCCAAGCCATTTTTTATAGGCTGTTGTCATTTCAAAATTCATAAGCATCTGGTCAAGTGAACAAAGAGCATCTCCTGTCCATCCGTTTTGTTCTCTGTGAGGGCAATCTGTGGGAAACCCAACAAAATTTGACATACTTGAGCGAACAGATGCCTCGTGTATCTTTTCAAGCATCTTATCACTACACTCAAAAGAGCCTATTTTTTCAAGGTCAGAACAAACAAACTCTGCAACAATTTCCATATCATCAGGAGCATTATCTACTCTCACATATCTGAATCCATGATAGCAAAATGTGGGAGCATATGTATCTTCTTCCCCTGAACATATTACTATGTTTTTATTTAATACAGGCATATTATACTTTACAAGGTACATATTATTGGAACTTACGGGATTATCATCATCCACAGTCTCATAATAACCAAACGTTACCTTTCTGCCCTTTTCGCCTTTCATCTTAACTTTTATTCTTCCGCTGATATTTACCCCAAAATCATACACACCATCTTTATATCCTATGGGTGATATGGTTTCAACAGCTTTTATGGGTACTGTATCCTCACATGAAAGTTCTCCCCCGGGGGAAAAGGTTATTAAAGTATTTTTCCATGACGTATCGTCAAAATCACAAAAGCTGTATCCGTCATTTCGAAGCGATGCATCATAGATTTCACCTTGTCGCACATGATTGAAAACACAAGGACCGAAATTTGCTTTCCAACTTGTATCAGTAACAATCACATCCTCTGACATGTCTATATACTCTGTCCTGATTTCTGCTATGAGTTTTGGTGTGTGTTTCCACGAAGCAACATTATCTTTCCATGTTGGCAGATTGTCATTATAATATCCGTTACCAACATGAACACCTATTGCATTTTCACCCGGCCTTACAAAATCTGTTATATCATATGTCTGATATATCACCTTTTTATCATATTGGGTGTACGGAGTAGTCAGAAGGTTATCTGTTATTCTTTCACCGTTGACAAAACATTCACCAAAACCAAGAGCACATATGCTTAAGATTACTTTTTCAATTGAATTTTTCAAATGAAAATTTCTTCTGAAAAGAATACTTTTTTCCTCATTGGGAAATTGAGAATCAGAATCATAGGCTTCATAAACTATTTTAATCCATTTTGAATTTTCAAACATTTTATCACCATCCATATTTAAAAGTGTCAGTATCATTACGGATACTGACACTTTTCAGATTACTTATTAATATTTGATATTACCAATAACTCTTCCAGGGAGTTGTTGCTCTTACAATTGCTTCGATGAGGTAATAGTCACCATAGGGTTCACAAACTTCACCAACACCCTGAGGAAGTGCATCTGTTACACGCTCTAAAAGACCTTCTTCGCCTCTGTCTGAAGAAACATAGCATGTCTCGATAATATACTTAAGCATTTTCTTTGCTTTTTCTATGTATCCTTTGAGTTTTTCATCTTCAGGTGATACAAACTGTGCCATTTCCATAACACCACAGCAAACAATGATACCTGCAGACGCATCTCTTTCAACATCGCCCTCTCTGAAGTGGAAATCCCAGTATGGGAGAAGATCTTCGGGATCGAGAGGCATATTGTCGAAGAAGAAGTCAATAACTCTGCAGAAATTCTTATACATTTCAGGATCTCTGGTGTAACCATATGCAATAGCAAGACCGTATACAATCCAGGAATGTCCTCTTGTCCAGCAGGAATCATCAGAATAGCCCTGCCATGTAAAACCTTTTACAGGACCGCATGTTGCCTTGTCCATGAGGAAGTGATGGAAAGAAGAGCCATCTTCACGAACCATATATTTCATGGTTGTGTTAAGATGTTTGAGTGCTCTTTCAGCATACATTGGCTCTCCTGTTTCTTCTGTTGCCCAGAAAAGAAGAGGAAGATTAAGCATTGTATCTGCAATGAACTTATATGCTTTTGGATCAATTTCTTCTCCTGCGGATTGAATGAATTCACCTTTTGGACGGAAACGTCTTGAAAGTGACCATGCAGCAATTTTAGCAGCTTTGAGCGCTGTTTCGTTGCCTGTGAGTTTGTATGCGGATACGCAAGAGGGTGAATAGAGGAATCCGATGTCATGGTGGAAATCAAGCATATAGTTGTTGAAGGCTCTGTTATACATATCTTCAACATACTTTTCACCAAGTTCACGGTAGGATTCGTCACCTGTCATTTCATAAGCAAGCCAGAGCTGACCGGGCCAGAAACCTTGTGTCCAAGGGTCTCTTGCACCGTCTGTTTCATTATATACACCGTCTTTATATACCTGAACGGGGTAAGTTTTACCGTTGAATCTCTTCATTTTTCTTTTTACTGTTATTAAGGCATCTTCAAGGGTGTCACGAAGGAATTTTTCAAATTCGGGATCGCCCTTTGCAAGTAAAAAGTTACTTCTGTCGTTATTCATAATATCCTCCTTAAATTTGGAATATTTTCTTTAGTTTACCAAGGGAAAGTGCAGTTGTCAATAGGTTTTTTATTTTTTTAAGCAATAAATTAATTAATCACTTTAAAAGAGATTTTTTCGTTCTTATATAGGTCAAAACTCGGATTAAAATGCAAATTCCACAATATGGACAGAGATATAAAACAAAAGGAGATGCAAAACAATTCATACGAATTTTTTACATCTCCATCCATTGTGTATTATTAATTTAAACCGATTACAAAGTATTTATATTCGGTATTTTATTACCAGTAACTCTTCCATGGAGTAATTGCTCTGATTAATGCTTCGATAAAGAAATAGTCACCATAAGGTTCACAAACTTCGCCAACACCCTGAGGAAGTGCGTCTGTAATATGTTCAAGAATACCTTCTTCTCCTCTTTCTGAAGGAACATGGCATCTTTCGATAATATTTTTAAGCATTTTCTTTGCTTTTTCTATGTATCCTTTGAGTTTTTCATCTTCAGGTGATACAAACTGTGCCATTTCCATGATACCACAGCAAACTATGATACCGGCAGAAGCATCTCTTTCAACATCTCCTTCTCTGAAATGGAAATCCCAGTATGGAACGAGATCTTCAGGATCAAGAGGCATATTGTTGAGGAAGAAATCTGTTACTTTGCAGAAATTTTTGAAGATTTCAGGATCTTTTGTGTAGCCGTAGGCAATTGCAAGACCATATACAATCCAGGAATGTCCTCTTGTCCAGCAGGAATCATCGGAATAACCCTGCCATGTGAATCCTCTCACGGGACCTGATGTTTTCTTGTCCATGAGGAAATGATGGAAAGATGAACCATCTTCACGAACCATGTATTTCATAGTTGTGTTAAGGTGTTTGAGTGCTCTTTCTGCATACATTGGCTCCCCTGTTTCTTCTGTTGCCCAGAAAAGAAGAGGAAGATTGAGCATTGTGTCAGCAATGAATTTATATGAATTATCATCAAATTCATTGCCTATTGATTGAATAAATTCACCCTTTGGACGGAAACGTCTTGAAAGTGACCACGCAGCAATTTTAGCAGCTCTGAGGGCTGTTTCGTTGCCGGTTAATTTATATGCTGATACGCATGAAGGTGAATAGAGAAAACCTATGTCATGATGGAAGTCGAGCATATAGTTATTGAATGCTCTGTCAAACATATGTCCAACATATTTTTCGGCAATTTCTCTGTATGACTCATCGCCTGTCACTTCGTAAGCAAGCCAAAGCTGACCGGGCCAGAATCCTTGAGTCCAGCAATCCCTTGCTCCATCTGTTTCATCATATGCACCGTTCTTATATACCTGCACGGGATAGTTATTGTCACCATTAAATCTTTTTGTGTTTCTTTTTACTGTTTTGAGAGCATCGTCAAGAGTTTCACGAATAAATTTTTCAAACTCGGGATCGCCCTGACTGAGCAAGAAACCGCTTCTGTCTATATTTTTCATAATATCCTCCTTAAAATCAGAATATTTTCTTTAGTTTACCAACGGAAAGAATAATTGTCAATGGGTTTTATGTTTTTTTAAACAATAAATTGATTATTCTGTTATAATTATATTTTTTCAGGATATTTCCCGTTAAAAACATACTCAAATTCTTTCTTCGAGTTCCTTTGAAAGTTCTTCATATCCCGGTTTACCTAAAAGTGCAAACATATTTTTCTTGTATGCTTCAACGCCGGGCTGATCAAATGGGTTAACGCCAAGGATATATCCGCTGATTGCACACGCCTTTTCAAAGAAATATACAAGATTTCCAAAATAGTATGGTGTGATTTCGGGGATGTTTATTATCATATTGGGAGCATTTCCGTCAGTGTGAGCCAAAAGTGTGCCCTGAAATGCTTTTGTATTTACTGTGCTGACATTCATTCCCGAAAGGAAGTTGAGACCGTCAACATTATCTTCGTCAAATGGGAATTCAAGGTCTTTTTTTGGTTTTTCAACATTCAGAACTGTTTCGAAAAGAATTCTTGAACCATCCTGAATATATTGTCCCATTGAGTGAAGGTCAGTTGAAAAGCTTACGGATGCAGGGAAAATTCCTCTGTTATCTTTTCCTTCGCTTTCACCAAAGAGCTGTTTCCACCACTCGGAGAAATATATGAGGCAGGGTTCATAGTTTACCATCAGCTCAACCATCTTTCCCTTGCGGTTCAAGATGTTTCTGCAGGCAGCATACTGATAGCAGATATTTTCTTCATAGGGTTTGGAATATTCATCCATTGCATCCTGTGCACCCTTCATCATCTCATCGATATCTATTCCTGCAGCCGCTATGGGAAGAAGTCCTACCGCTGTGAGAACAGAGAATCTTCCACCAACATCATCGGGAATAACAAAAGTTTCATAGCCTTCTTTGTCTGCGAATGTTTTGAGTGCACCTCTTGCTTTGTCTGTTGTTGCATATATTCTTTCTTTAGCACCGTCATTTCCGTACTTTTCAATGAGCATGGAGCGGAGAATTCTGAAAGCAAGGGCGGGTTCTGTTGTTGTACCTGATTTAGAAATAACATTCACGCTGAAATCTTTGTCTTTTATAAGTTCAATTACATCTGCAAGATATGATGAACTGATGGAATTACCGGCATATATTATTTTGGGGAGTTTTTCACCGGCTGTAAGATTATAGAATGAGTCTGTGAGCATTTCTATTGCTGCTCTTGCTCCGAGATATGATCCGCCAATTCCAACAACAACCAAAATTTCAGAATCAGACTGTATCTTTTTTGCGGCTTTTTTTATGCGGTCAAATTCTTCTTTATCATAGTCTTTGGGGAGATTAACCCATCCGAGAAAATCGTTTCCGGGACCATTTTTTGAATCTAAAAGATTTATTGCAGATTCAACTGTCGGCTTCATATTGGAAATTTCCGAATCAGAAACAAAGCCTTTTAATTTTGAAATGTCAAGTTTAATCATTGCCATACTCCTTTATATAATCAGATTTCTTCTTTTTTATCTCTACCCATAAGTTCATCAGTTGCTTCTTTGGGAGATTTGTTTTTGTAAAGCACTTCATATGCTTTTTCAACAATTGGCATTTCTACGCCATATTTTTTCGAAAGTTCATAGGCAGCTGTGCAACTTTGCACACCTTCAACAACCATATGGACTTTTTCAAGAACATCATCCAGTTTCATGCCTTCACCAAGCATTATCCCGGCTCTTCTGTTACGGGAATGCATACTTGTACAAGTAACTATAAGGTCACCAATTCCGCTAAGTCCATAGAAGGTTTCACTTTTGGCACCCATAGCCTCACCAAGACGGGCTATTTCTTTTATGCCTCTTGTCATGAGAGCGGCTTTTGTGTTGTCTCCATATCCTATGCCGTCTATGATACCTGCGCAAAGAGCAATAATATTTTTCAGAGCTCCTCCAAGTTCTACACCTATAACATCACTTCCGGTGTATACTCTGAAAGTTTCACTCATGAATACATTCTGAATGTATAGTGCACATTCTTTCTCCTCACATGCAACTATATTGGTGGTGGGAATCCCTCTTGCAACCTCTTCGGCATGGGATGGTCCTGACATAACCGCAACTTTTGATTGCGGAATTTCTTCTTTCACAACATCACAGAGAAGTTTTAAACTCCCCTCTTCAATTCCTTTTGAAAGAATCACAATTATCGTCCCGTTTGTAATATGAGGACTCATTTGTTTTGCTGTTTGACGAATCACCTTTGAGGGTGTTACCAACACAACAAGGTCTTTATCTTTCACACAGGAAATATCAGATGTGAAATTGATTTCGGAACTGAGTTTTACACCGGGAAGAAAAGCTTTGTTTTCAAGGTCGGTTTTCAAGAGATTGCTCTCCTCTTCCTGCCATGACCATAGTGTAACCTCGTGTCCTTTTTTTATGAGATGAACTGCGGCAGCTGTACCCCATCCGCCGGAGCCTACAATTGCAATTTTTTCTGACATAATACTACTCCTGTTATTATATATTAGAATTCCAAAAGTTCAGAAAAATCATATATGTAATGATCTGTTACAGACTTTATTTCTTCGACGCCATCTTTTGACGACTCATCATATACACCGCACACTTTCATGCCTGCTGTTTTGGCTGTTCTGTCAGCGTTGAAGTTATCATCCAAAAACAATACTTCACTCACGTTTTTGCCAATTTTTTCCGCTGCCATTTTATATATTTCGGGATCAGCTTTTGTGGTGTTAAAATCATCACATGACCAGACATTATCAAACAAATCGTATATGCCTATTCTTTTGAGGCATGGGTCTAAAGTGATGTGAGGGCTTGCTGTTAAAACATTCAGATGAGCTCCGTTTTCTTTTAGTTTTCTCAAAACCTCACACACATTATTCTTTGGCGGAATTGTATTTGTATAGTGGGTAAGCATTTTTCTTCCCATTTCTTCAATCAACTCTTCCACGGTCATGGAAAGACCTAAATCTATCATATATTTTGCAGTTCCTTTAAGTCCGAGAGGAGTTATGATTTTTACTATGTCTTCCTCATATTTTATATTATTTTCATCTAAAATTCCAAGCATTACAGAAACATATACAGGCATGGAATCGACAAGTGTTCCGTCAAAGTCAAAAAGATAATAATTGTATTTCAAGTGTTTCACCTCAAATGTTATTTTTTAGACTTTATAAGTTTGGATTCGCATCCTTTAAAAAGTCTTATGATATTTGTTCTGTGCTTTACAACAGTAAGAATTGCCATAAGTATGGAACATATGAAAAACGTGTCGTTTCCGTTTTCAAGCCATAATACGAAAACCGGAAAAGCTATACTGCTGATTACAGAGGACAGCGATACATAGTTTGAACAAATAAGAACCGCCGCAAAAAGAGCAACAAGTATCCAACCAATGGTCGGATTCAATGTGAAAACAACCGCTATAGATGTCATAATGCCTTTTCCGCCTCTGAATCCAAAATAGAGCGGGAAAACATGACCGACAACAGCAAAGAGACCTGCAGGATATATGCACAAATCCGGTCTTTTTGTAAAGCCTGATATAAATGCGGCAAAAAGTACTGCAAGAGTTCCCTTCAAAGCATCACCGATAACAACTAAAATTGCCGCTTTTTTTCCGAGAACTCTGAGAGTGTTTGTAGCACCTGCATTTCCGCTTCCGTGTTGTCTAATATCAGATGCGCCAAAAAGTTTTGATACTATTATGGAAGTGTTAATACTTCCCAAAAGATATGCCACTAATGAAGATATGAAAAAAGCAAGATAAGAATTCATAATATTATTCCTTTCCTCTTTCACGAATAATAAATCTTATAGGAGTCCCCTCAAGTCCGAAGGTCTCCCTTATCTGATTTTCTATATATCTGATATACGAAAAATGCGCAAGTTCTTTGTCATTTACGAAAAGGATAAACGTTGGTGGCTTTGTTGACGCCTGAGTTATATACATAATCTTTAAGCGTTTTCCTTTGTCCGATGGTGGCTGAACTTTTGTTATTGCTTCGTTGAGAATGTCATTTAAAACTCCTGTTGATATACGCATTGCGTGTTGCTGACTTACATATTCAATGAGGTCAAAAATTTTTCCCAGTCTGCTTCCTGTAAGAGCTGATACAAAAGCAACAGGAGCATATGTCATATATGCAAGACCGTTTTGAACATCTTTTCTGTAATTTTCCATGGTGTTTGTTTCTTTTTCAACAAGATCCCATTTGTTGACAACCACAATGCTTGCCTTGCCCTGATTATGAGCGTATCCGGCAATCTTGGTATCTTGCTCGGTTACTCCCTCCTGGGCATCTATAAGAATCAAAACAACATCGCATCTGTCTATTGCAGCAAGAGAACGAATTACGCTGTAGCGTTCAATTGCTTCGTCTATTTTACCTCTTTTTCTCATTCCGGCAGTATCTATGAAAACATATTTTTTTCCGTCACGTTCATAAGGGGTATCTATAGCGTCTCTTGTGGTGCCTGCAATGTTTGAAACAATCACTCTGTTTTCACCGAGGATTTTGTTTATAAGGGAAGATTTTCCCACATTCGGTTTTCCGATTACCGCAACCTTTATTGCATCATCTTCTTCATCATCGCCGTCTTCAAAATTAACGAAACTAAAAAGCTTGTCAAGAAGATCTCCTGTTCCGAGACCATGGGTTGAAGATATGGCAATAGGATCATCAAGACCAAGATTATAAAACTCATAAAATTCCATGGGAACATCGCCGATGTTGTCAACTTTATTGCACACGAGAACAACCGGTTTGCCTGATTTTGTAAGCATTGCGGCAACATCTTTATCAGAAGATGTGAGTCCTGCCTTTACATCAACCATGAAAATTATGGCATCGGACATTTCTATGGCAATTTCCGCCTGACGGCGCATCTGCTCCAAAATTATGTCATCATTCTGTGGCTCGATTCCACCTGTATCAATGAGTACGAATTTTTTCGTGAGCCACTCGCCTTCTGCATATATTCTGTCTCTGGTAACCCCGGGGGTATCCTCAACTATGGAGATACGCTCACCTATTAATTTATTGAACAAAGTGGATTTCCCTACGTTGGGTCTTCCAACAATCGCAAAAGTTGGTTTTTTCATATATTAACACTCCTTTCCCATCACTTAACAAGAGCTTTTATGAATCCGAATCCGGTGTTTGGGGTTTTTATAACTTTTACGCCAAGCTCTCTTTCAACATCTTCCAAGGTTGTATCATCAAGGAAAATGTCTGAATCGGATTTAAACATACTCTCTGAAAGCATAAGGTACTCTGTTTGTATTTTTCCTTTTAACTGTTTTATTATATCACTTCCGCAAAGAAGTCCCGTCACCGTAATTTCCTCGCCAAAAAAGTCATTTTGAATCTTTTCTACACTAACATTTATCTTTGGAAGTTTCTTCTTTATTTTTTCCACACATTGACATATAAAATCATATGCTATGAAGGATGTGGCAATTGTTTTTGGAACAAATGAGGAATTTTCATATTCATCTGCATAATTTAATTCTTCATCTATTTCCTCCCTCAATGAAGCAATGAGTCCAACGCCATTTTCTATTTGCGGAAATTCTTCATAATGTTCATAGGGCGGAATTTCACATCCGGCACTTATATAGAATTCGTCTGCAAGATATATAAGAGATGTGTCGAATCTCTTTTTAAAATCTTTTTGCATCGGCTCTATCATTCCGATGACTTCATGTGAAATTTCTTTTGTACAGCTTTCAAGCTTGAAAAGTCCCTCTCTGTGCTTTGAAATGCCCACAGGGACAATCGAAACGCTCCTGATTGCCGGGTAAAGCTCTCCCAAATCACTCACGGTTTTTTTGAGATATTCTCCGTCATTCACGCCCGGACAAAGAACAATCTGGGCATTCATAATTATGCCGGCATCCGAAAATCTTTTCATAATATCAAGAACATTTCCGGCGTTGGGATTGGAGAGCATCATAACTCTTTTTTCAGGATCAGTAACATGAACCGAAACGTTTATGGGAGAAATTTTAAGACGGCAGATTCTTTCTATGTCATCTTCCTTGAGATTTGTCAGAGTTACATAGTTGCCTTGCAAAAATGAGAGTCTCACGTCATCATCTTTAAAGAGCATTGTGGAACGGACATTTGGGGGAAGCTGATCCATAAAGCAAAAAATGCATTTGTTTTTGCAAAGCATTGGTTTGTCAATCAGAGGATTTTCAAACTCCACACCAAAATTTTCATAGCAATCGTTATATATTTCTATTTCCTCTCTGTCTCCGTTTTGTTTGAGAACGGTGAGGACATAATATTCCTCGCTTGTCATGTATTTGAAATCTAAAATATCTTTAAATTCCTTGCCGTCAACCAGTTCTATTATATCTCCGGGCTCAATGAAAGCATCTTCGGCAATTGAATCCGGTATAACATATTTAACTTTTGCCAAATCTTTCATATTATCACCCTTTCCATATTATGTGTTTAAAATTCAGGCATTCTTTATATAATTATACAACTCATCAGCATCTTTTGCAAGATATACATTCGGACTTTGTTCAAGTTCTCCATCGGGAGCAAACCCATAGAGAACACCAATGGCATCTATCCCAAAAGAATCTGCTCCAAAAAGGTCAAATTTTCTGTCTCCTATCATTACGGCTTCTTTGGGATTGAGATTTAACTCTTCAATAAGATATTCAAGAACCTTTTCTTTTGAATCCCTTGACTTATCAAAGCTTGCTGCTGCAATAAATGAGAAATACTTTGTAAGGTCATAGTGATCAAGAAGATTTTTTGCAAAATGTTCCGGTTTCGACGTTGCTATCACAAGATGGAATCCGTCCTCCGAAAGTTTTCTTATTGTATCCTTTATGCCCGGATAGAGCTTACTTTCTTCAATGTATTTATGAGAATATCTTTCTCTATATTTAGCTACCGCATCAAGGGCATCATTGTGGGAAAATCCATACATTGACACAAATGCATCATAAAGAGGAGGTCCGAGAACCGGAGTGAGCTCATTTAAATCTTTAACATATATGCCATAGTGTTCAAGGGCATAGGCAAAGCTTCGGGTTACCCCTTCAAACGTATTTAATATTGTGCCGTCAAGGTCGAAAAGAACATACTTATATTTTTTCATAATTATCAATTCTTCTTTCACATATCCAAAAATAACCTGCCCTATGCATAAGGCAGGTTATTTGATTTTGGTATTATTCAGCTTTTAAAACTTCTTTGCCGTCATATGTTCCGCAGTTTTTACAAATTCTGTGAGGTAATTTGAATTCACCGCATTTGGGACATTTTGCAAAGCCGGGTAAAGAAAGCTTCCAGTTAGCTCTTCTTTTATCTCTTCTTGCTTTTGAAACTTTTCTCTTAGGTACTGCCATTAGTTCCACCTCCAAAATTATAACTTAGTCATCATTTTAAAAAATCTTTTAGTGCAGCAAGTCTTGGGTCGATATCGTCTGTTTCGCAGGAGCAGTTCTCAAAATTGAGATCGCAACCGCAAACAGGACACAATCCTTTGCAGTCATCACTGCACAGACAGGTTATCGGCAAAGCACAAAAAATTGCGTGCTCTGTGATTTCCTTTAAATCGATTTCATTGGAGTTCAAAATGATGACATCATCATTTTCGTTTTCCAATTCGGTTTTAGAGAAAACCTCTTCTATTTCGAAATCAAGCTTTTTCTCGGTGTCAGCAAGACAACGTGAACATTGAGAAACGTAGTCAAAATTGCAGACAAGATGCATTGAAAGCAGATTGTTGATATTCTTCACATCGCCTTCAAGATGCACAGTTGATAAAAACCTGATGTTCTGACCATTAAATGACAAAGTGTCAAATTCTATGTCTTCGGACACTTTAATTGACGCACCGTCATTATTGATTAATTTAGAAATATCTAAAACCATATTACACCTCGACATAACAAAACTATTATATATATTTATCCTTATTTTGTCAAGACCTTTTTTGAAATTAATGGATTTTGACTATCCTTATCCCCCATTACATTTTTTTCTTGTTAAAATAAGACAAATATATAAATTATACTATCGGATTATGAGGGAATGAGATGTCAAAAATACGATCACACATTTCATATGCAGCGCCCTTTAGTGTCTGCTTGAAATCAATTGATATGTATCTGACTTCCATATCCTGAATGAGGGCATTGTATGCTCGTCTGTTCATTTCATCAACCGCCTCGGATATGAGCGGAGAACAATGTTCAAACTGACCTCTGTTTATAACAAGAACCGATGGATGAAAAATTGACACAAGATTTGCAAGACCTATTCCAAGATACTCACTACATTCTCTTATGGCATAGGATGCATCATCATCATTTTGGTAATATAGGGATGTTATATCATAGGCTGTTGCATCTGCATTACCGCTTTTTGATGCATAGAGGCTTTGAAGTCTTTCCAAACTGCACATTGCTTCAAGGCATCCTCGGTTTCCGCAAAAACATTCTATACCGTTTCTCTCAACTGTTGTGTGGCCAATTTCGCCAAGAACCGTATTTTTCACAAGTCCATTTGAAATCCGCACAGCACCGATTCCGTTTTCAAGGTCAACAAATACCATATTCTTTGAATAGGAATCTTTGTGAGAACAAGCATATCCTACTGCACGAAGTCTTGATATATTTTCAACAAAAACGGGTATGCCCATATCATTTTGGAGTTTTTCTCTTATATCTATCTCTTTCCATCTCATACTTGATGAAAAAACAAAGCGACTTCCGTCAAGTACAAGCCCTGAAAAATGAACACCTATTGCAAGAGTTTTTTCAGCGCCACATTCATTTACGATTTCTTTTATGACACTATAGGCAAGTTCTATGACCTTATCGGATTTCATATCATCTGTTGAATACTTTTTCGAAACCTTTGAAACGCCCTCCAATGTGGTATATGAAACGCTGATTTCCTTATCTGACAAAATTGCAACTACGAGTCCGTAGGAATCACTGCAAAACTTTAAAAGCGTGCTTTTTCTTCCCACACGCTCAACAGACTCTATTCCGCTTTCTTTAAGAAATCCTGCATCCAAAAGATATGAAGTTACATTTGTGATTGACGCAAGAGAAAGACCAGTGTGTGCCGCAATCATCGGCCTTGATGTATCGGGGTTCCTTCGTATAAAATCCAAAACCCTGAGACGATTCATTTTTTGCATAAGCTGAACATTTCCCACTTGTTTGGACATGAAGATTCCTCCTTTTCTTATGATATGATACAATTTTACCATCTATCGAAAGTTTTGTCAATCCAACACAAACTTTATGTCATTGTGTTACCAATTCATGAGCAATCTTCAACTGTTCGTTTATTGAATCTCCATAAAACATATGATATACTGAAATTACATGCGGCAAAACACAGCATGATGGGTGATAAAATCACTACAGTTGCCATTACTGCAGGTGAGAGTGGACACCCAAAAAGAATTCTCGCCGCAAGATAAATCCCCGGATGTAAACGCGCCGTGTGTTTTCACTTTCTGAAACTGACCGTTTCTGACTTACAGATATTAAAAATTCATTGGACTGATTATATCAAAAGCCCCGAATCCTTCTTGCGGATTCGGGGCTATGTTTTTTTAAATTATTTTTATTAACTAAATTTCTTTAAAAACTTCCTTTTCGTTTTATTTTTAAATATTCAATTTTTAAATGTCGACAGAAACTTTAATCTATGTCAAGTGTTTTTATTTGGTATGTGCAACTTCAACGGTAATCATTTTTGTTTTCTGCCCACTCTATTCTTTTATTCTTTATTTTGGACAGTCTGTTCACTTTGCTTTTATAAGCCTTCCGACGGTGCACATACCGTCAGCTGTTCTTCGACTTCCTGGCCCATCGGAATCAGTCCTTTCTGCACAAAGCGTTAATCCATAGTTTGAAGATTTTTCTTTCTTCAAGTACATTATACAACCAAAGCCGCCACTTGTCAATAATGTTTAAACAATTTAATGCATAGATTTTATATTTTGTTAATTACCGACAAATTGCACGTTTTTGTTTTACACAATATCACTCAATTTTTGTATATTATGCCAGAACCACTTCAAGTAGTTCTTTACTCACCCAACCATATCACGGAGGTTTGCAAGTATTTTTTTCTCTATTCTGGAAATCTGAACTTGAGAAACCCCTATTATTTTTGAGACCTCACATTGGGTTTTTCCCATAAAATATCTCAATATAATTATTTCCCTTTCCCTTTTCCCAAGAGAGTTTACTGCACCCTTTAAGGCTATTATCTCTGTATCTTTTTCCGGGGAGGAATCTGAACTTATGGTATCTGCAAGAGAAAGGTTGTTTTTTTCATCGTTTCCCACATGACTTTGCAAGGATTCACAAGGTCGGCATGCTTCCATTGCGATTATAAGTTTTTCGACATCTATCCCCATCTCTTTTGCAATTTCACCTATACCCGGTTCCCGTGAGAATTTCTTTGTAAGAATTTCTCTCACTCTAACAGCTTTAAGCCACAACTCCTTATGTGTACGGCTTACTTTCATGATGTTGTAATCTCTCATGTATCTTTTTATCTCCCCCATTATCAGAGGGACTGCATAGGTTGACAGTTTAAGATTCAGGGAGGTATCAAATTTTCTTAAGGCTTTTACGAGTCCTATACTGCCAACCTGCACCAAATCGTCATATTCAAAGCCCTGACGAATGAGCTTTTTCACGCAACTGTGCACCAAAGGAAGATTACGGTCTACAAGAATATTTTCTGCCGTCTTATCCCCATTTAATGCCATTTTTATTAAAGCTGAGTTGTCTGTCAATTCCATCATCCTACTCCTAAAAATCCCTTTGAGGAATTGTTTTGATCATATGTACTTTGGTTCCAACTCCCGGAATTGAGTCTACCGCTATATCATCCATAAAAGTTTCCATGACGGTAAATCCCATTCCCGAGCGTTCAGCTTCGGGATTTGAAGTATACATTGGCTCCATTGCCTTTTTTATATCCTCTATACCCTTTCCGTAGTCTTTCACTTCAACTGTGATTTTGTTGTCTTCTATTTCACAGTCCATATATATAATTCCATCACATTTATTGTCATAGGCGTGTACAATGCAGTTTGTAACTGCTTCAGACACAGCGGTTTTAACATCTGTTATTTCCTCAAGCGTGGGGTTTAGTTGTGATATGAAAGACGCACATATGACTCTTGCAAGACTTTCATTTTCGGGTATGGACATAAAACTCGTTTTCAGTTTATTTTTTTTATTCATATCAGTTATTCTCCTTAACGTATGGCTTCTTTTAGTGTTTTGTGAATAGGAATAATTTTTTCAATCCCGGACATTGAGAGTATTTTTTCAAGTGTGGGATTTGTTGAAACTATAGAAAGGCTTGTGCCGAAACTCTTTATCAGTTTATATCTGCCTATTATCACTCCTATTCCTGAACTGTCCATGAAAGTTACATTTGTAAGATCTATAACAAAATGCTTGTCAGGATATGTGACAATTCTCCTGTCTGCCTCATTTCTTATTCTTACTGCATATCTGTGGTCAATCTCACCTGATATTGTCATTATCAGCGAATTATCTTTGTCATGAAAATTTAGTGTCATATTTTTGCCTCCGTTTTTCTGATGATTTTGTCTATATTTTTATTCAAGAAAACCCCTCACTTCCCTTTGTCGGGAAATGAGGGGTTTTGACATCTCATCTTCAATTTTTGACAAATTTTCTTAAATATCCGCAAAGATACAAAGAACCTGTGACAAACACGGCACCATTACCTTCTGAAAGTTCAATCGCTTTTTTGAGAGCATCTTCGGGCTCTTTGATTTGCAAAACATATTTTCCGCTTTTTTCAATACGTTTGAAAAGTTTATCAGGAACACTTTGCCTCATTGACGGTACCGTGGTAACGACAAAGATATCTGCCGTGTCAAGAAGCATATCAATGCTTTTCTCCCAGTCCTTTTCATCGAGCATGGAAAAAACCAATACTCTCTTTTGACTTGGGAAATATGCCTGTATACTTTCCGTGAGTGCCTTTATTCCGTGGCTGTTATGTGCCCCGTCAAAAACAACATTATTATTTTCTCCGCAGATTTCAAATCGGCATTTCCATTTTGATGATGCCAAGCCTGATTTTATATCATCAAATCCAAGTTCGATTTTTCCCATCAAAGCCTTGGCGGATTCTATGGCTAAAACTGCATTTTCAACCTGATATGTCCCAAGAAGCGAAAGATTGTATTTTTCATTTTGATATACGAATTCTGTGCCGTTTCTGTCATATTTGATATCAACGGGTTCGGCTTTTGGAAAAATGAGTTTTGAGTTTATTTCCGTGCATCTTTTCTCAATCACGTTCACACATTCCGGAGCCATATTAGGACTGATTACCACCAAGGAATTTTCTTTTATTGTTCCGCTTTTTTCATAGGCTATTTTTTCAAGGGTATCGCCAAGTATGGCGGTGTGATCATAGCCTATGGGAGTGATGACATTCAAAAGCGGAGTATCTATGACGTTTGTTGCATCAAACCTTCCGCCAAGCCCCACTTCAAGAACAGTTATGTCACAGTTTTTGTCTTTAAAATACAAAAATGCCATTGCGGTTATGAATTCAAATTCTATGGGAGTGAGTCCATAGCACACATCTTTTACTTTGTTTGTATAATATACAAGATCTTCGTCTGATATTGTGTTTTGACCGATACATATTCTTTCGTTGAAAAATTCAATATAAGGTGAGGTATAATACCCCACCTTATATCCATGGCTTACCAAAATATTTTTAATCATATTTGAAACTGAGCCTTTTCCGTTGGTTCCGGCAACATGGACAAATTTTTGTCCAATGTGAGGATTACCAAGTCTTTCAAGCATTGTTTTTATATTTGAAAGACCTGCCTTTTTACCAAACCTTGAAAGTGAATGAATATGTTCCTCGGCTGATTTTGCATCAGTTATCAATATATTCACCTTATTTCAATTTTGCGAGGCTTTCACGAACTTCTTCAAGCATTTTAGCATATTTTTCGCCTTTTGCTTTTTCTTCTTCAACAACGTGAGCAGGTGCTTTTGCAACAAATCCTGCGTTGCCGAGTTTTCCTTCAACACGTTTGATTTCCGCCTCTAAATTTTTCATTTCTTTTTCAAGACGTTCAATTTCTTTTTCTTTATCAACAAGTTCATCAAGGGGAATGTAGATAGTTGCGCCTTCAACAACAACATTTACGGCACTATCATCCACACCTGCTTTGTCACCTGTCACAACAACTTCTGATGCTGATGCAAGTTTTTCAAAATAGATTCCTGTATCTTTGAAAATACTTTCATCTTCAGAAACTATGATGAGTTTAGCTTTTCTGGATGGAACAACATTCATCTGTGAACGAATGTTACGAACACTTCTTATTGCATCCATGATTATGTGCATTCTCTTTTCTTCTTCTTCAAAGTTGAGGCAATCACATGCTTTAGGCCATTGACTTACCATTATGCTGTCTTCGCCTGTGGGAAGACCGGAGAAAATTTCTTCTGTGATAAATGGCATAAAGGGATGGAGAAGTTTGAGCGCACCTATGAGAACGAAACTGAGAACATTTTGTGCTACCTTGTCTGCGCCGTCTTTTTCATAGAGACGGGGTTTAACAAGTTCAATGTACCAGTCACAATAGTTATCCCAGATGAAATCATAGAGTTTGGAAACAGCAATTCCAAGTTCAAATTTATCGAGATTGTCAGTTACTTCCTTAACAAGATTGTTGTATTCAGAAAGTATCCATTTATCTTCAAGTTTGAGTTCTGCGCTGTCCGGAAGTTCAATTTTGTCTATGGTGAGATTCATCATCAAGAATCTTGATGCGTTCCAGATTTTGTTTGCGAAGTTACGGCTTGCCTCTACTCTTTCTATGTAGAAACGCATGTCGTTTCCGGGTGAGTTACCTGTAGCAAGTGTGAAACGGAGGGCATCTGCACCATATTCGGAAATGATTTCAAGAGGATCAATACCATTCCCTAATGATTTACTCATTTTTCTACCCTGACTGTCACGAACAAGACCATGAATAAACACCTTATCGAAAGGCACCTGACCTGTATGCTCTAAACCTGAGAACATCATTCTCATTACCCAGAAAGGAATTATGTCATATCCGGTAACAAGAACGCTTGTGGGATAGAAATATTCCATTTCTTCGGTTTTGTCGGGCCAACCAAGTGTTGAGAAAGGCCAGAGTGCTGAACTGAACCATGTATCGAGAGTGTCAGGATCCTGACGCATTTCTTTTCCGCATTTAGGACAGATAGCACCATCTTCCTTGGTTACTACCATTTCATTACAGTCATCACAATAGAACGCAGGTATTCTGTGTCCCCACCAAAGCTGACGGCTTATACACCAGTCACGGATATTTTCGAGCCAATGGAAATATATTTTTTCAAAGTGTTCGGGGATGAAACTTGTGTCACCATTTTTAACCGCATCTATTGCAGGTTTTGCAAGGGGTTCCATTTTTACAAACCACTGTTTGGAAATGATGGGTTCAACGGTTGTTCCGCAGCGGTAACACTGACCAACATTGTGAGAATGGTCTTCAATCTTCAAAAGAAGTCCCATTTCCTCCAGGTCTTTGATCATTTCTTTTCTGCATTCATAGCGGTCCATACCCTCATATTTTCCTGCATATGAGTTCATTGTTGCATCATCGTTCATAACCTTGATTTGTTCAAGATTGTGTCTGAGACCAACTTCAAAGTCGTTGGGGTCATGTGCAGGTGTGATTTTAACACATCCTGTACCAAATTCTTTGTCAACATATTCATCGGCAATAACGGGGATTTCTCTGCCTACAAGAGGAAGAATGAGAGTTTTGCCAACAAGAGATGCATACCTTTCATCTTCGGGATTTACCGCAACTGCAGTATCACCAAAAAGAGTTTCGGGACGGGTTGTTGCAATTACAACAAACTCGTCACTATCTTTCACATTATATTTTATGTGCCAGAAATGTCCGGGCTGTTCTGCATGTTCAACTTCTGCATCGGAAAGTGCTGTGATACAATGGGGACACCAGTTTATGATACGGCTTCCCTGATACACGAGGCCTTTTTCATAAAGATTTACAAACACTTCCTTAACCGCTTTGGAGCATCCTTCATCCATTGTGAAACGCTCTCTTTCCCAGTCACAGGAAGAACCGATTTTTTTCAGCTGATTTATGATACGGCTACCGTATTTTTCTTTCCATTGCCATACTCTTTCAAGGAATTTTTCTCTTCCGAGATCATATCTTGTAAGACCTTCGTTTACACGAAGTTCTTCTTCAACCTTAATCTGTGTGGCAATTCCGGCATGGTCTGTTCCGGGTACCCAAAGAGTGCTGTATCCCTGCATTCTTTTATATCTGATTAAAATGTCCTGCAAGGTTTCATCAAGGGCATGACCCATATGAAGCTGACCTGTAACATTCGGAGGGGGAATTACAATGGTGAAAGGTTCTTTTGTTTTGTCCACTTCCGCATGAAAATAATTTTTTTCAATCCATTCAGCGTATATTCTGTCTTCTACTTCTGAAGGATTATATGTTTTTGCAAGTTCCTTTTTCATTTAAACATTTCTCCTTGTTAAAATCAGGAAATGGCAGCGATTACCACCGCTATGATGATAAGCACAAGTCCTGAAAGTTTCACATATATATTTTTCTCATCTGCCGTATCAACAGGTACCTTCCATAAAAATTTGGCAATTTGTTTTGAAAGGTATGTCAAAACCGCTCCGGCAACAATAAGAAAGACTATCAGTATTTTTGTCATTTTGCATCTCGTCTCCGTATCAGGAATTCTGAATTGTTCTGGAAAGGTGACCGACAAGTTCATAATCTGATTCAGAAATTGTCCTTTTCATTTCAAGACCATCGTTGATGTCCATGTCGGTGAGTTTGCCGTCTTTAACAACAACAACACGATTGGTTTTTCCTTCCATAAGAAGATCCACAGCCATCTTGCCCATCTGTGCCGCATACACACGATCACGGATTGTGGGGCTACCACCTCTTTGAATGTGGCCAAGAACCGTTGCTCTTGTTTCAACGCCTGTACATTCTTCTATCATTTCAGCAAGTTCCTGAGAACCGCCAACACCTTCAGCAACAATTACGATGTGGTGTTTTTTGCCAACCTTCTGGCTCATTTTTATATCTTCAACAATTCTGTTGACGATTTCAACTTTGGGACAAGTCTTATCTTTTTCAGGGATAAGCACCATTTCCGCACCTGTTGCAAGAGCAACATCAACTGCAATATATCCTGCATTTCTTCCCATTACTTCAATGAGGGAACATCTCTGATGGCTTGTTGCAGTATCTCTGACTTTGTCTACAGCTTCCATTGCTGTATTGAGAGCGGTATCATAACCTATTGTATATTCGGTACATGATATGTCGTTATCAATTGTTCCCGGAATTCCGATTGTGTTAATTCCCTGTTCACTAATTTTCTGTGCTCCTCTGAAAGAACCGTCACCACCGATAACAATCAATGCATCAAGACCATATTCTTTGGCAAGGTTTGATGCCTGCTCAATTCCTTCCGGTGTTGCAAAGGCTTTGCTACGTGCGGTTTGAAGCATGGTGCCGCCTCTTTGAATGAGGTCGCTTACGCTTGCAGCGTCAAGTTCTATAAATTCACCTCTCAAAAGGCCGTGATAACCTCTTTCTACACCAACCATTTTGAGCCCCTGTGCAAGACCATATCTTACTATTGCACGAACTGCCGCATTCATTCCGGGAGCATCTCCTCCACTGGTAAGAACACCGATTGTCTTAATCTCCATTTGTATTCCTCCTGATTTATTTGACTATAATTTACAAAACTACATAAATCTGCATTATAACTTATATATTATATACCACTTTAAAACAAAAATCAAGTGTTTATAAGATTTTATGACGTGTTTCTTTCATATTTTTATTTGACTTTTACATTATCTTCTCCAAATGTTATAAAAAGATGTGAAATAAGCTCATCACAAATACTTATCCGGTGAGAATTATCTGAACGAATGACTTTGGATGTATCTTTAAAATATACTATCAGATTGCTTTCTCCGGGATATTTTTCAATAAGTTTTCTGATCGGTGAAAAATTCTTTTCACTATCAACTCTTATATACAAAGATTTATCGGGACCTATTGCCAGTTTGTTTAAAAGCAACGCACTATTCAGGAGAAGTTCCCCCTCTTTTTCTTCATCTGTCTTTGAAAAAACTCCGCTAACGCACACAACAGAACCGTCATATATTACGTTTTCATATTTTGACAAAGCATTATCAAAAGATATAACGTTGCATTGTCCCGAAAAGTCGGAAAGAGTCATATTGGTGATAAATCTTCCGGATTTTGCCCTCCTTTGACTTATCCCCCCTATTCTTCCGCATATGGTAACCTTTTCGGAATCTGAAAGAGTTCCCTCGGACACATCAGAGCAACTGCATGTGCTGAATGCCTCCACTTTTATGCGGTAGGAATCAAGGGGATGACCCGAAAAATACATGCCGGAATATTCATATTCGAGATTGAGTTTGTCCTCTTTTGAAAAATCATGGCAATCCTCGTTTTTCACGCTGTAGTCATCTTCTTCAATGCCCATCGAAAACCAGTCAAGCTGTCCTGTCCCCTGGCTTCTTGCTATTCCGAGTTCACGATCAATAACAGATTCGAAACTATATACCAGAGAGCGCCTGTTTGGATGGAGAGCGTCAAAACATCCGCATTTTATCATGGATTCAACTGCCCTTTTGTTCATATCATATGCAGACATTCTTTTCACAAAATCTTCAAAGGATGTAAAATCCCCTTGCAATCCTCTTTCTTTTTCTATCTGCATCGGGAATCTATCTCCAACATTTTTCAGCCAGCAAAGTCCAAAACGAACATCATTTCCTTCGGGCGAAAAGTGGGAAGTACTTTTGTTGATATCCGGCGGAAGTACTTTTATTGAATACTTTTTGAACGAAGCAATATATTTTACTGCTTTTGTTATATATCCGGCATAATTTTTGAGAACAGATGCAAGGTAGAAAGTGGGATAATGAGCTTTCAGATATGCTGTGCGGTATGCAACAAGTGCATAGCATGCGGCATGGGATTTATTAAAAGCATAGTTTGCGAAATCTATCAGCGAATCAAAGATTTCTTCGGCAGTCTTTTCGTCTATTCCGCGTCTTTTTGCGCCTTCTACCACCACTTTCCCGTCAACTTCAAGACCGTTTATGAAAATGTCTTTTTCCTTTACCATTTCATCAAATTTTTTCTTCGCCATGGAGCGTCTTACAAGGTCTGAACGCCCAAGAGAATATCCGGCAAGAGAACGTACTATTTTCATTACCTGTTCCTGATATACAACAACACCATATGTTGATTCAAGAATAGGTTTCAAAAGCGGGTGTTTATATACTATTTTTTCAGGATTTGCAACATTTTTAAGAAATAGCGGCAATTGATCCATCGGACCCGGACGATAGAGAGATGTGGTTGCAATTATATCTTCAAGACTCTTTGGCATGAATTTTCTCATAAAGGTCTGAAGTCCGGGATTTTCAAGTTGAAATACTCCGTCTGTATCTCCTTTTTGGATAAGTTCAAAAGTTTTAGTGTCGTCTATGGGAATATTTTCAATGGAAAAATCTTTGTCTGCACTCTTTTTTATCATCTCAACACAATCGTCAATGATTGTAAGATTGCGAAGAGAAAGAAAATCCATCTTCAAAAGTCCGATTTTTTCAAGGTCTGACATGGGATACTGTGTCAAAAGACCTCCATCGCCTGTCTGAAGGGGTACATAATTTGTGAGAGATGCATCACCAATTACAACTCCTGCTGCATGGGTTGATGCATTTCTTGGAAAGCCTTCAAGTTTCATTGCAATATCAAGAAGTTTTCTCACCTCTGTATCGCTTCTGTACATTCTTCCAAGTTCATCTGATTCTCTGATGGCATCTTTTATTTTTATCTGCAAAACATTGGGTACAAGGGATGATATTTTGGATGTTACGGTAAGGGGAATCCCCATCACCCTGCCAACATCTTTTATGGCCGCCCTTGCCGCCAAAGTTCCAAAAGTTATTATTTGAGCAACTTTAGTCTCGCCATATTTTTTCGATACATATTCCCTCACTTCATCCCTTCTTTGGTAGCAGAAGTCTATGTCGATATCGGGCATTGTTACCCTTTCGGGATTTAAGAAACGTTCAAACAAAAGATTATATTTTATGGGGTCAACCTGAGTTATATCAAGGCAATATGAAACAAGACTCCCTGCCGCCGAACCTCTTCCGGGACCTGTGGGAATTTTATTTTGTCTTGAAAACGCAACAAAATCCCAGACTATCAGAAAATAGTCTGTATATCCCATAGAATCTATGACATCAAGCTCATAGTCAAGTCTTTCAAAAAGTTCTTCCGATGGATTTTCGTATTTTCTTTTGAGACCTTCTGTGCAAAGATTTTTGAGATACTGACTATGAGAAAGATTTGTGTCCAGTTCTATGCTTGGAAGATGAATTTTTGATGTGTCAATAAAAAAGTTGCACATGGAAGCTATTTTCACGGTGTTGTCTATAGCCCGGGGATTTTCAGGGAAAAGAGCCGACATTTCTTCGTAACTTTTAAGATAATACTCTTCACCTTCCATTTTCATTCTGTCGGTATCCGAAAGTTTTTTTCCGGTTTGTATGCATGTCAGGACATCCTGCATAAGAGCATCATCTTTTTCAACATAGTGAACGTCGTTTGTTGCAACAATGCCGATTCCCGTTTCTTTGGAAATCTTTGAAAGAGCTTCTGCGACCATTTTTTCTTCTTCTATACCATGATTTTGAATTTCAAGATAAAACGAATCTTTTTCAAATATATCCCTGAATTCAAGAGCCTTTTTCATGGCATATTCATATCCGTATTTCAGGTATGCGGTTGCCACATCACCCCTAAGGCACCCCGAAAGAGCAATGAGTCCTTCCGAGTGTCTTTTCAAAAGTTCCATATCCACCCTTGGTTTATAATAGAACCCTTCTGTATTTGATTTGGTTACCAAAGTCAGGAGATTTTTGTATCCGGTTTCATTTTTGCACAGCAAAACAAGATGCCCGTATCCTTTATCAATTCCGGCATCTTTGTTGAAACGGCTGCGAGGTGCAGTATAGACCTCGCACCCAATTATGGGCTTTATTCCGACAGATACAGCCTTTGTATAGAATTCCACAACACCATACATCACCCCATGGTCTGTTATTGCAATAGATGACATTCCCAGTTCTTTTGCTTTTTCCAGGGTTTTTGAAATGTGTGCTGCACCATCTAAAAGACTATATTGAGTATGAAGATGCAAATGTACAAAATCTCCCATTTGTGCACCTCGTTTTAATTATATTTTTCCGCCTCTTCTATAAGTTTTCTTAAACGGTGATTAACTCCCGATTTGCCGATTGGCGGATTTAATTTTTGTCCAAGTTCTTTCAAGTCAAGTTCCTTATATTTAAGTCTTGCCTCTGCTATTTCACGAAGAGATTGTGAAAGTTTTGATAAAACTCCGAGACGGTCAAGTTTTTCTATTGCCTCTACTTGTCTCATTGATGCCTCTATCATTTTGCTCATGTTGGCATTGTCACAATTTATTTTTCTGTTAACTGTGTTTCTCATTTCTTTCATTATTTTTATGTTATGATATTCCATCAGAGCATCATATGCACCCAATATGGTAAGAACATCTGTAACGTCTGAATTATTTTTAAAATATATAACATAATTAGATTTTCTCATTGCAATTTTTGCACCAAGGTCAAACTCTTCAAAAAGTTCTGCCATTTGTTTTGCAAGACGTTGATGAGAAGTTGCAAATTCCAGGTGGCAGTTTTTTTGGGGGGTGATAACAGAACCGGATGCCAAAAATGCGCCTTTTATAAAAGCCTTTTTCTCGGGTAATTCCTTTATGAAATCTTTGTTTATCAAAAACACAGGACTGTCGGATATATTTTGACCTCTTTTTAAAAGTCCTGCTGTGTGAAAAAGGTCGTTTATTTCAAGGGTATCCTCCAGTATAACAAAATATACAACTGTTTTTCCTCTGAAAACACGAAGTTCTGTTTTTATTTCGCAGTCGTTTTTGATCAGGCTGTACAGTTTTCTTGCTATTTTGGGGTTTTCGGTGGAAAACTTGAAAGTGAATCCTTCTTCTGTACGGGAAAGTTTTGCCCCAAAGCACAAAAGTCCTGCAAGCATTGCTATACGTTGTTTTTTTGTTTTTTCTTTTTGATTTATAATTTCGTTTTTCACGTCAGATGAAAAAGACATGGCTAAATTCCTTTCTTTGTCCGTGAAAAAATCTCATAGGTATGAGTCTATATTTCCACGTCCATACTTCTTCCGAGGAATCTGACCTCGGGTTCCAATGTGACGCCAAATTTATCTTTGACTGTTTTTCTTATATGTTTCATAAGGTTTAAAACATCCATGCAGGTTGCATCATCCGAATTTATAACAAATCCCGAATGTTTTTCGGACACTTTCGCACCACCCACGGAAAAACCTCTGAGATTTGCATCATCAATGAGTTTTGCCGCAAAATATCCTTCGGGTCTTTTGAATGTGCTTCCGGCACTTGGATATTCAAGAGGTTGTTTTTCTCTTCTCTTTGCCGCAAGGGATTGCATATTTTCCTTTATTTCCTCTTTATCCCCTTTTTTGAGTCTGAGAATTGAGGAAAGAATGATGTCATTTTCCGTAAAACAGCTGTGGCGATATGAGAAATTATGTTCATCGCCTTTTACATGGCATATCTCGCCCTCTGAATTTATATATTTTGTCTCACAAGTCACATCTTTCATTTCTCCGCCATATGCCCCTGCATTCATAACAAGAGCACCGCCGAGAGTTCCGGGAATTCCCGATGCAAATTCGAAGCCTGAAAGTGAGTTTTCTAAAGCAACAGAGGCAATTTTGGATAAAAGTGTGCCTGAGGATGCTTTTATATATTCTCCGTCTGTTTCGATATGGGTATAGGATTTTCCTATACAGATTACCGCTCCGTCTATCCCCTTATCCGAAACAAGAATATTTGAACCATTTCCTATTATCGTATAGGGAACATCATGTTTTTTGAAAAAGGAAATTGAATCTATGATGTCATCTTCCTTTTTTATGTCAACAAAAATTTCTGCTTCTCCTCCTATGCGAAAAGAAGTGTGATTCTTCATGAATTCTCCATACAACACTTCAATATGAGGAATTTCTTTTTTTGCCAATTCTTTGATTTCACTTATATTAATAATACTGTTCACGTCCTTTGAATTCATGTCAGGCTGACCTATTTTTTTCCTAAAAATGCCGCACCGATAATTCCGGCATCATTTCCAAGGGATGCTGTCACAATTTTTGTTGCAGGAGCAAGACCTGCTCCATATACTCTCGGATATACATATTCCTCAAGGGGTTTTATCAGATTATCTCCCTGATTGCTTACTCCTCCGCCTATGGCAATGAGAGTCGGTTGGAAAATGTTTATCATATCTGTGATACCTTCGCCAAGGTATTTGATGTAGTCTCTGACAACTTCTTCCCCTGCCTTATCCCCAAGCTTTGCGGCATCAAAAGACATTTTACCGTTGGCTTTGCCGTCATTTTCTTCAATCATCTTGTTTAAAACAGAATCAGGATTTGCTTTTGCAGCAATCTCGGTATTTCTTATGAGAGCGGTTGCTGATGCATATGCTTCCCAACATCCACGTCTTCCGCAACTGCAAGGTTCTCCGTCCATTTGAATTATGGTATGTCCAAGTTCTCCCGCAACACCGTTAAAGCCTGTGTACAGCTTGCCGTCAAGAATTACGCCTCCGCCAATTCCCGTACCAAGAGTTATAAGGACAAAATTTTTCATTTCATCACTTTTGAATGCCCAGTATTCACCAAGAGCGGCACAATTGGCATCGTTGCCGATATATGTTGGCTTATGAATATGCTTTTTCATTTCATCGACTATGGGAGCGTTCTCCATAACAATGTTGTTGGAATAATATACTACTCCGTTTTTGTCGTCAATAGAACCCGGGCAACCTATTCCTATGCTTTTTATTTCTTCAAGGGTTATATTTGCTTTTTCAATAACATCATATGTTATGTCCGCCATAACTTTCACAATGTTTTCATATCCCACAACATCTTTTGTTGATGCGGTGGATTTGGCAATTATTTTTCCGTCCTCTGTGACTACCCCTGCCTTTGCCCCGGTTCCTCCAAGGTCTATTCCTATATAATACATTTCAATACCTCCTAAAAGTTATTATTCTTCTTCCAGCCCCATCTGAGACATGAGCTTATTGTTGAGCGCCTCTGCCGCATTATATCCCATTTTCTTCTGACGGTTATTCATTGCGGCAACTTCAATTACAACCGCAAGATTACGTCCGGGTTTTACAGGAACGGTGATTGAAGGAATATTGATTCCCAGAATGTCCATATATTCCGTTGTAAGTCCAAGACGGTCATACTGTTTTTTGTCCTGCCACAGTTCAAGATTTATAACAAAATCTATCTTTTCAACATTTTTAACGGCACCGATACCAAATATCATTTTAACATCGACAATACCAATGCCTCGAAGTTCTATAAAATGTCTTATGACATCGGGAGCAGAGCCGAGAAGTGAAATGTCTGATACTCTTTTCACCTCAACTGCATCATCTGCAACAAGACGGTGTCCTCTTTTTACAAGTTCTATTGCTGCCTCACTTTTACCAACACCGCTGTCACCAAGAAGAAGAATACCTTCGCCGTATACTTCAACAAGTACACCATGCATTGTGATTCTTGGTGCAAGTTCGACATTTAAAAAAGCAATGAGCGCACTCATAAATCTCGATGTTGTGTTATCGGTTCTCAAAACCGGAGTCTGATATTTTACTGCAAGTTCTATCATCTCTTCGGGAACTTCCATCTTATGACTGACGATTACGCAGGGAATATCCTTTTCAAAAAGCCTTTCAAGCGCTATATATCTTTCTTCCGACGAAAGATTTCCGAGATACGCAAATTCAACCCTACCCATAATCTGAATACGGTCATTATAAAAATAATCAAAAAATCCGGCAATTTGCAAACTGGGACGGTTAATTTCATTTGTTACTATTTTAACTTTTTCATAATTTTCAAATACACAAACAGGCTCCAATTTAAACTCCTGTACAATTTTTCCCAAACTAACGCTGAATTTGAAATCTCCCATAGAGATAACCTCCTTTTGTATTATCTGTAATATTATACACTATTTTTATGTATTTTCAAATAGTTTTACGAAAATTTTTTAAGAATTTTGCTAAAAAGTAACATATTTTAATTTATTTCAAAAAATTTCAAAAAAATGCTTGCATTTACAAAGATTTTCTGCTATAATATCTCTTGTTTTATGAATGAGTCAAAACCAATTAGGAGGTGCATATATATGGCAAAATGTGAAGTATGTGGTAAAGGTGTTGCATTTGGAATTCAGGTGAGCCACTCACACAGAAGATCAAACAGAACATGGAAAGCTAACGTAAGACGCGTTCGTGCTCTTGTTAACGGAGCTCCCAAAAAAATCAATGTTTGTACAAGTTGTCTTCGTTCAAACAAGGTTACCAGAGCTATCTGAGTAATTTAATCAAAAATCAAAACGCTTTTAAAAGGTGCAGAGGTTCTGCACCTTTTTTGCTATATAGGAATTTTCGCAGTATTTAGTTCGCGAGATGAGATGTATACCAAATTATGCTCGCGACTCGGGTGCAGGCACAGCCTGCTTTTTTAATGTATAAGAAACTTCGTTTCCTATACATTAAAAAAATGATTATATTGCCGTGCAAATTTTTTTGAAAAGCTAAGCTTTTCAAAAATGCACATAGCTTAAGAAAAGCGATAATGCTCCGCACTCCCCGCCGCAGGCGGTGCGGCGAAGCCGCTTTTCTTGCTGTGCAAAAATCGTATTTCTAATTCAAAGCAAAAAATTTGAGTAGGTCGAACTTAATCTCCCTACTCATTTTTTTATTCTGTCTTTTTTATAGGTTCCTTTATTTTTATGGCTTTATTTTCACGTTTCACAACATCTTCTTTGACTATTCTGTAGATTGCCGCAAAAATCGGAACACCTATGAGCATTCCGACAATTCCCATAACTCCACCGCCGATTGTTATGGCTGCCAAAACCCATACGGGAGGAAGACCGATTGAATCTCCCACAACTTTGGGATAGATAAAATTGCCTTCTATCTGTTGAAGGACTATTATGAATACCAAAAACAGAAGTGCTTTTATCGGGGAAACTGTGAGAATCATAATTGCACCCACAACCGAGCCGATATATGGACCTGCTATGGGGATTATGGCTGTGAATCCAATAAATGCGCCAATCATCTGTGCATAGGGAAATCCGAATATCATCATTCCTATTGTACATAAAATCCAAAGTATTACAGCCTCCAGGCACTGACCAACTATGAAACTTCTGAAAGATTCATTCATAACTTTTGATACGTAAAAAATCTTATGTTCATATTTGGGAACATATGTGCGAATTAAGCGTCTTGTCTGCAAATTGAGTTTTTCTTTGCTGAGCATATAATATATTGCAAAAATGAGACTCAAAAATACCGTAATGACAGTTGACACAGTTGTGGCAAAAACACTTATAAGGGCTCCTGCAGCTGTGGTGATACCGGAGGCAACAACTTTGACCACCTTTTCTACCGTATCCTGCCAATGAATTGCCTCTATCGCTTTCAAAATATCTGCCGGTACATATTCAACCACAATGTCGCTTTCAAGAAGTTTATCAAAATATGGCGGAATGTGGGACCATAAAAAGGATATACATGAAACAAGTTCCGGTATGACAAGCATTACTATAAGTGCTATTATTGCCACAAAACTCACAAGAGATGCAACTGCACAAACAAATGGGCGACTTTTTGCAACTATTGGTTTATGGGAATACTTTGTAAAATAGTGCTTTTCATAAAAACTCATAAGGATATTGAGAACATATGCTATTGAAAATCCGGCAAGAAGAGGTATGAGTGATGACAAAAGTGTCCCTGCAAATCCCGAAATACCATCCCAGTAATATACGGCAAGGTAAAACACAAATGCTATGAGGGCTATTTTAATGCAAAATTTTGTGTTTATTGTTTTCATACTCATCCATCCTTTATAAATTTATACTTCTTTTATCATTATACACGAATTTGGCTCTATTGTAAACCTCACATCTTTTGTTTTAGCAACACAAGCACCATCATTGTCTTGGTCAAGAAGATATATTTCATATTCTCCATCTCTTGAAAAATCCAATTCAATGTGCTTTGAAGGCTGATTTTCCTTGTCCGTGTAATATGTAACTATCGTGAGTGTTTTTCCCTTTTCGTCAACACCGCAAAGAGAATATATGTTTTCAATGTTGTTCTCTGATGCAATTTCACCCTTCATGTCATAAAACATTCCATACCAACAGAGAGGGTAATAACCTTTTCTGATCTCATAGGTATAAAAGTCAAATGCATTGCACCATATATGAGGAATTGTGCTATAGTACATAAGCATGTCTATGGATGAATGCTGCGATTCGCTGATACATGCCATAACAAAAGCCGCACCTTTGGCAGACTGAATTGTTTTTATGGAATCAACAAATTCATCTGTCCATCCTTTGACATAGTTCCACTCGTTGAGAATGCTCTCGGAATTGCCATATCCGTATTTATCAAGAAACGCTTTCAATCTTTGTGCTTTTTCCATCATTTGGATTGGTTCTGTGCAATATATATGCCATGAGAAAAAGTCTATGGGAACATTCCTTTTTTGCATTTCGCAAAGAAACTCTTCTGCCCACTCTTCATTCCAGGCAAGAGCAGGTCCGCCGATTTTAAGATGCGGGAAGCATTTTTTCAAATGCTTTGCGGTAATTTCATAAAGGTCGAAAAATTCGGACTTTACCCCTCCCCATGTACGCTTGTTATTGCTGTCATCTGCATCAAGATCGGGTTCATTCCATATTTCCCAGTACTCCATATCAAGTTCATATCCATCTGCCCAACCTTGGGTATAGTGGCGTATGATATGTTCACAAATTCTTGCCCACTTGTGAAAATCTTTTGGTGGAAGAGTGTCATGTTTTTTTATCTGATGTTCTATGGTCTGACCAAGTCTGAAAAAAGTTTTTGTTCCCGCATCAAGCCAGGTGTGAATTGCTTCATCAGTACATGCAAAATCATAGGATGCAGGGTCTGTTACATCCTTTTCAAAGTCAGGAAAAATTGCACTTATGTCGTGAGCGAAAGGACCGCCATAGACAGCACAGGCATTGGCATCGTGATTTCTGGCATATGGAATTCTTGCTGCTTTGTATTCTTCAAAATTACTTCTCGTCTGGTCATTAACATGCCTTTTGCACCATGGACCTCCATTTGTGGCATTTAAGATTTTAAACGGAACTGATTCCTTTGATAAATCAAAAATTAATTTTTCCATATTCATTCCCCTTTTTTACTTTTACATCATTTTATCAAAATTTGTTACAGCAATCAATGGACTATACCGATATATTTTATCAATTTTCGATTTAAAAAAGATTTTCTTCTATAATTTCAACCGCATCCTCGATACAACCGTCACAAGAGCGGATTTCTTCCCCTTTTAATCTTGCACAGATTGCTGTCTGATTTTTCAGTTCAAATGCTTCTATCATTTCACGGGCTGTAGTATAACTTTCCATTTTGTTTGTCTGGGGAAGCGAGTCTATTCCGATGCTTTTTTCAAGACCTGCAAGAAAAACCATTGCACTCACAGCTCCGCATACGCCTTGAGTTCCTCCCATTCCTCCGCCAAAGGCTTCGGAGAGTCTGAAAAGTTCATCTTCGGAAAAATTTGTTTTGTCTGCAAATGTGCAAAGAACTGCCTGAGCACAGTTGTATCCTTGCTTATGTTTGTCTACTGCCATTTCTTTTCTTGTCATTTTTGTATCTCCTTATCTTAATGTTTTTTCTAAAAGTACCATCTTAACATTTTTAATTCCGTTAAATTCACAAGGAACTGTTCCAACCTCACGGTATCCGAGTTTTTTGTATAAAGTTCTTGCCGCAATATTTCTTTCATTTGTGTCCATACGAAGATATGGGCAGTTATTTTCGAGGGCAATTTTTTCATAAAAAGACACAAATTCTTTTCCATACCCTCTGCCCTTTTCTTTTGGCGAAATTACTAATGTGTGAAGAACCATAACCTGACTGTCCGCCGGATTTTCTGACCAGTTACCATAGAGGTATTCTCCAAGCTGGATTTTATTTATTATTGCCGAACCGACAATTTTGCCGCCATCTTCCATAACAAAAATATCATCACGGCAAAGTGCAGAAAGTATAACATCCCTTGTGGGATATACCCCTCTTATCCATCCGGTAACACACTCTCCTTTTTCTTCAGAGCAATGTATGGCTGTATATATTTTTTCAATTAAGTCTGTGTCACTTGCGGTTGCTTTTCTAAAATTTATCAAGATGTATCTCCTTTTTATTTTAAATTGTATTGATATAATGCAGTTAATGTGATAATATATTGTATAAATACAAACTTTGAGAGGCTTATGTTATGAAAGAGTGTTCAAAATTTTTCCAAAATTCAAAGTGTGAATATTTTCCCTGCCACAAAACAAACAACGGTGAATGTTTTAACTGCCTTTTTTGTTACTGTCCCCTATACCATCTGGGCGACAAATGCGGCGGAAACTTTTCATATACTCCAAACGGAGTCAAGGACTGTTCGGATTGTACAATTGTGCACTCTGAAAAAGGATATGAATTTGTATTGAAACAGTTAAATCAAAAATGATAATGTGATTTATATATAGGGACTGTCTCATTAATTGTATAATTGAATAAATTGGAGTTTATCTTACTAATGATGATGAAAAATATGCTGTAGCGAAAGGCTTCTCCTTGGAGGAGAGGCTCCGCCGTTAGGCGGTGGTGAGGTGTTGTAGGGGCGGAGTTCCATCTCCGCCCGTTTATCCGGGAGGGCACAGAGACCCTCCCCTACAATTCCACCTCATCCGAGTTTTGCTTCGCATACCCACCTTCCCCTCAAGTAAATGATGATTTAATCGAAAAACGTAGGGCACAGCCTTTAGGATGTGCCGTAAATACCGCATTTTCGGTGCGTCGAAAATCGCCGCACCCTACAATAAGTAAATTAATCAGTGTTTACCCAAGGGGAAGGCTCTCGCATTAGCCAAGTTTTATCAAACCGCTAAACTCCAATTTAATGCATAATTATGCTGATTATACACTTAATGAGACAGCCCTTTTTTTATCATGAACACATTTCATTTTATTATTTAAAAACTTTTTTTATTGCCTCTAAATATCCGTATCCATATTTGTTATCAGGCTCTAAATAGCTTGTTTCTGTCCATTCATTCCAGCTGTTAACAGTAATGAGTGATACACCGCTTTTATCAGCAAAATCTTTTGCGGCAATAAGTGCTTTTTCAAAATTTTCGGGAGTGTTATTTTTGGTAACACCGATTCTGTATTCTTTGAATCTGGGATTATTATCCCAGCCTATTGAAACATGAGGGAAATATGGAATGTCATAACTTTCTTTTGCCTTTTTCCATTCTGTTTTTGCATCTTCCAAAATGTCTTCATAGTTTCTGTCCATGTCTGTGAAATGAACAAACTGATAATGAGTGAGAGAAGAAAAGCCAAGTTTTGATACAAGAGCAGAATCTGTTACCATAACTTGTCCGTCTACTCCGGTTATGCTTTCAGTTTCTCCGTCCCAACGCACAAACTGGAAATGAACTCCGTCAAAGCCATATTTTTTTGCTTCTTCTCTTAGCCAGTTCATAGCGTCAACTGCGCCGTCAACTCCGCCAAGACCGTTTACGAAGTTATTCATTTCATATATGCTGATTACGGGTTTATTATCAATTTTATAATAATTATCTTTTGTGAAATAATTTTCGAGCCATCTTTTTCCAATAATTTCAAACTGCTCCCTGTCTGCTTTACCCTGCCATATGGTTTCGCTGAATTCATCAGAATTACGTTTATCCCAAGTATAGTTTGCATCGTGATTTGCCCACATGAGATAGAACTTCATTTTGTCTGAATTCGGAGCCTTTAAGAAACCATCATTGAGACAGTTTTCAAGGAATGGTCTATCATCATACCAGTACCAGTCATATATGAAAACGTTAACACCATGATCAAGTGCCGCATCTATCTGCATGCTCATAACATAGGGGTCTGCTTCATTCACATACCCCCACAAAGGTTTTCTGTCCCAGTTATATCCATTTGCTTTGGGAGAAGAATTTTTGACAGATTGCCACTCGCCTATTCCTTCCTCCCAGAAAAGTCTTGTTCTTGGTTCATCACCTGTGTATGCAGGCCATATATATGCTGCTATATCATAATTTTTCACCGGTATTCCTCCTATGTATTTATAAAAATTTATTTATACAAAAATAAGCAACCCTAAAACTGCACATAAAATTGCAGCCAACCCGATTGAAATAAATACAGGTTTCAAGGATTTCTTCACTTTTATATGTATCAGACTGTAGCCAGAAGATATGTCTTTTTGAAGAATTTCTTCTGAAAATCTGCGACATACATCTGTGCGGTTATTCAGAAAAATCTCTTTCACTTTTTCATCACCCAGAAGAGAGGGAATATATTTTCCCAAAACCAAATATTCATCACCTGATTCAAGGGCGCCAACATAACGAGAAAAAGAGTTCTTTCCTTCCTCCGTTGTTTGAACATCCGCCACAATCGGAAAATCTATTTTTTCACAAGTTTTCAGTTTTTTTGAGAATTTGTAGGTAAACACTTCACCATAGCCTGAAGCAAAAACATTTTTCCCCTCTGTATATATGAGAGATGCACAGTCTGTTTCGGGGCCTGAAAAAACAGTATCCATCATTTCTTTGATGTCATACTGAAATTTTACTCTGACCTTATCACGATTTTTTGAATTGAGCATATTCTTCAAAAAATTGTTCACTTTTTCAAAGTTACCTTTGAGGGATGTTACACAAAATATGTGTTTTTTTCCTATAGACTTGAAACTCATTTCAAGATTCTCACATACGCCTTTTGAAAAAGACGAAATATTGTCTGCAAAAACACCTTGATGTATATCGTCAATATTATCTCCGATGCGGGATAATACGTCCACTATATAGTAAAATGACATGACATGTCCTCCGAATTTATAGTATATAAAGACTATACCATAAAACTAATTACAATTCAACTGTTTATTTTCTTCTTACATAATCCTTTGTTATACTAAATACTGTTGAGCTGCATCCCAAAACACCAATAAGATTTGGAACGGACATGAGGGCGTTGAATATGTCAGACAGTTCCCAAACAGTTTTCAGACTCACCACGGAACCGAGCAATATGCACATGATATAAATTGTCTTATAGACAAAAGATGATGAAGATCCAAACAAATATTCCCATGCTTTTTCCCCGTTATACGACCATCCGATAATGGTTGAGAATGCAAAAAGAATTATTGCAAAAGTCAAAAGTTTTCCTGACCAGTTTCCCAGTCTCAGACTGAATGCATATGTAACAAGAGATGCACCATCAACTTCTTCAAGAACTACTCCGGTTATGGGAACATTTTTATCGCTTGTGATGTTTCCGTTTTTATCTTCCCTTACCCCCTTTAGCGCCATTATGTTTGTGTAGGTATATTCTCCCTCCGATGGTTTAAACAGAGTTTGATTGTCTTTGGTTTCCACAAGAATCGGATTTGCCCATGTATCGGCAAGAGGAATTTTACCTTTTGTATCATTCTTTAAAGATACATATATAACATCATCCGATATGTTTTTCAGCCCATTTGAAACAGTAACCGGCATGCATGTTGTACTTAATATTACAAAAGCCGTGAGAGTACATATTACAATTGTGTCGGTAAAGACCGAAAATATGCCCCACATTCCCTGAATTGCCGGCTCTTTTGTATCAGATGAGGTGTGCATTATGACAGCTGATCCAAGGCCTGCTTCATTTGAAAACACTCCACGCTTAAACCCCAGCGTTATGCATTGCTTTATGGCAATTCCACCTGCACCCCCGAGAATTGAACGGGTTGAAAAGGCATTTTCAAATATTGAAGAAAAAACATAGGGTATGCTTTTAAAATTCATTATAAAAATAAATGTTGTGCAGGCAATATAAAAAAGGGACATAAAGGGCACCAATTTTTCTGTGAAAGCACCGATTCTTTTGATGCCTCCGAAAATAACAAAACTTGAAATGCACGAAAGAACAATTCCTGAATGGAGCGGATTTATATTGTATTGTGATGCCAGAGAATCTGCTATTGAATTTGACTGCACCATATTCCCCATTCCGAATGAAGCAAAAATACAAAAGATGCAGAACAAAACTGCCAGAAACCTTCCGATAAACTTAAAGCCTTTCTTTTTTCCAAGTCCGTCCCGAAGATAGTACATGGGTCCGCCACAAGGTTCACCATAGATGTTTTTGCATCTGTAATGCATGCCCAGGACGATTTCACTATAGCTTGTCATCATTCCCAAAAGAGCAGAAATCCACATCCAGAAAACTGCCCCGGGACCTCCCGTTGCAATCGAAACACATACCCCTGAAATGTTTCCCGTGCCAATGGTTGAGGCAAGAGCTCCGCACACCGCCTGAAATCCTGTTATTTCTCCCTTTTTGAAATCATGGACTGTCCCTTTTTTCTTTTTGACAAAAAGTGTGCCTATCGTGTTTTTTATCCAATGAAACAAGTATCTGAACTGAAAAAATCCATTGCCCCATGTGAAAATGATACCGGATGCAACAATGAGAAAAAGTGTGGGATTTCCCCACACAATTTCTCCAATTTTATGAATATATCCCTGCATTATTAAACCTATCTTCTCCATATTATTTCACATATCTTTTTGTGATAAGAACAGGAACACCTTTGGTGACAGGATTATCCTTATCAAGAGAATTTACGGATATAATTTCTTCACATGTTGTGTTATACTTTTTGGCAATGTTCCAAAGACTTTCACCTTCGCCGGGATAATATACAAGGATACTTGGTTGTTCATCTTTTTTTACGGGTGATTTTTCATCAACTGAAAAAGATGTTATAACAGAAATTTCATTTTCTTCAATTATGGATGCATTCACTTTTGCAACTGCTCTTATCTGAATATCTGATGATGATGTTAAAACATAACTTGAATTCACAAGGGAAACATCGGCAAATATTTCGGGATTGGATTTGCAATCGTGAAAATCAAATTCTGTTTCAAAAGGCGATGAACCTTTAACGGAAAATAAATTATCCGATGAATCAGAACAAATAGCAACACTTTCCATATTCCCTGAAATTTTTAAAGACCCACCCGACAATTTTGCATCATCTTTTGAAATGGTGCAGAAAGCACAATGTACTTTTGATATTGAGGCGGAAGAATCAGATAAAACAAGAGTATCTTTCAGAGTAATACTTGAAGTTTTTACATCTGACACCTTTGACAGTTTACAGTTTTTGAGTCTGATATCATACATATAGTCAGGACTATACATATCTGTTGCAAAATTACTTATTGTGCTTTCATAACTCCATATATTCCCCCTTAATGTGACTGATATATTAAGGTCGGTTTCTTCAGAAGATTCAGGTAAGGTATAATTTACGGAAGAAATCTCAAAATGAGAAACAAGAGTCTGCTCTGAGGAAAGATTTTCTATGTCTACGATTTCGGTGAATGGGATTTCGGTGTTGTATCCGGAGATATCTCCGCTATTGTCATATAACACAAAAACATTTACCTGTCCTTTGATTACGGCTTTATTATTAACTGCTTTAATCTCGGAAACATCCTCATATGCCATTATATCATATATATCAAACTTTTCTCCGCCACAAATGCTGACAGAATCTGAAACGGTGAATTCAAAACTGTTTTTTGCACGCAAAACATCATGTGTATATTCTTTTGTCTGAAAAGCAAGCCAGTCGGGAATTTCTTCCCCGCTTATGACCTCTGTTTCCCCTTTTACAAGGGTGTCTGCCAAAATATTGATTTTTGCACTTGCACAAACTTTTCTTGAGTTTACAATGTCGCAAGTGACATTTGATACACTTGTTGCACATTTGGTTATCATGTCGTCCACGATTCCGCTTTTTTCTGTCATATGGCTGAAAGGAGCGGTATATTCAATGGTGCAAATTTTGTCTTGTTCTTCTTCGCTTATGTAGAAAATATTATACTTGATATTTCCCGAAAAAGTAATCTTGTCCTTCCTGGTGTGACAACTATTGAGATCAACCAAGGCCTTTGTCGACAAAATTTTAAATACATCCGGTTTGGTATCGGGTACTATTATGTCAGATTGAGATTTGTGACAAACATTTATCTGCTCAACCGCCGAAGTTCCCGACAAGGAGCACATTTTAAATTCCATATATTTCATCCCTTCACATATTCTTTTTTCTACAATATATGAAAAGATGGCTACCTATATAACCATCACGAAAAATATTTGGCAACAAAATATTTATTTTACGGAAAATGTGTTGATAATTTAAAATTATTGTGATATTATATTATTGTCACATGAGTTTAATATAAAATATTCGGGGAGTATTGTGCCTTTTTAAGGAATAATAATGCTTTTATTTGTGTACAATCAATTAAAACTATGAATTTGTTAAAAATGCAAATTCCGTTAGTTTTGGTTGGTTGTATATCCCCGTACTAATTAGACTTGTGTGACAACAGTCGGAGTTTGCGTTTTTCATGCGTCAGCTTCGGTTGGCGCATTTTTTAATTGGAGGGATATTTGTGAACAAGGTGGATAATTTACATAGCGAACCGGAACTTAATATTTTAGAGAGAATATTTTTTCAGTTCTACTCAGAAAAGATAGGCGAAATTCCTGAAAGCAAAGAACATAAAAACGCACTAAAAGACGAAACAGAAAAAATGGCAATTTTCATGAATGCCATGGACAGCGAATGCAGAAAAAAATATTTTGAATATGAAAGTGCCAGAAACCGCGTGGAGTCGCATATGCAATATCAAAGTTTTCTTTTGGGGATAAAATTTGTTGAGGAAATGAAAAAAATATTAAAGAGTAACGGGCAAAACATTCAGGAGTTACAGAATAATTTTAAAGGATAATTGGAGTTTGTCTCACTGATGAAGAAGGAATACCGCTAATGCGAAAGCCCTCCTTGCCTAAAGGAGGGTGGCACGCGTCAGCGTGACGGGAGGATTCATTATTCATAGAAACATGCACAAATGCTGTGTTTTCTAATGATTGTGTAAAGAGAATCCCCC
>JAZONV010000129.1:0-61077 GCA_045654685.1 Clostridia bacterium
CATATAACGGCAATGGTGAAAGAGTTTCCAAAACGTCAAACGGTGAAACCACAAAATTCTACTGGGACAGAGGATATATTTCCAATGAATCAACAGACGGAGTGCTTTCAACATCAAATCCCATAGGAGTACAAGGTATCTTTGCTCGAACAAAAGATAACAACGAAGAATATCTCCTGAAAGACGGACATGGCAGTGTAACAGATATACTTTCAAACGGCACAGTAACGTATGAATTTGAATATGACGCCTACGGAAATCAAAAGACAAACACCACAAGTGATACTCCATTCAGATACTGCGGGGAATATCAGGATTTGTGCAGTGGACTCATTTACCTACGAAATAGGAACTATGATCCAAGTATAGGGCGATTTATAACAGAGGACCCTGCAAGGGATGGTTTGAATTGGTATGTGTATTGTGGGAATAATCCAGTGAATTATGTTGACCCGTGGGGGTTGAAGTATGTAAAATTGAGAGAAATGGTTGAATTGCTTGGTGGAAATATTGCATGGAATGCGGATACTAATACAGCAACAGTTACGATTGATAATATAACTGTATTATATACGAATAATCCGAATGTACATAACAAGGATGAAAAAAAACCAACAATTATTAATTCAACAATGTATGTGGATGATATAAATTTTTATAATGATTTTAATAGAGTTGCATATAAATACCAAAGTAAAGATGAATCTGGTAAGGTTGTCATTATAGATCAAGACGTAAGTATTAATAGCGTATCTGCCTCTGTTGGACAAAATGATTTTTTGATTATTGACTATAGAAGGAGAGCTGGAGACAATCCTGCCGTTGAAATAAGAGACTGTTCTAAGACTGTTAGTGCTTGGCAACGTTATGAGGTTATAGATATACTTTTGGAATTAGAGTCTAATGATCCTACAAAATGGGAAAGAACAAAAGCTAGTATAAATTGGGAATGGTATTTGCATGCGATTGCTACTCCTTTTCCAATTATAGGAGATAATGGAGAAGACGCTATGATAGACAATGATTCAGAAAAATGGATGAGGGATTAAGCTATGTATATATTGGGGTTGATTGTATTTTTATTTATACATCTAGTATTTTGGTCGGGTTTGTATATTGTTGTAGATATTGCAAGACGGTATGGAATTTTTTGTGTATTCGATAGCTGGTTTTCATATTTCCTGATTGTACTTGCAATACTGTCTTTTCTATTTCCTTTTGTGCTACACTTCTATAATCGAGTAAAGAAAAAAACAATTAACATTTTTTTTTCTACATTTTTGGTTACGTTTATTTTTTGCGTCATTAGCGGGAGTAGCCTTGTGATTTTTGATTCTTATTACAGTGATTTCACACCGGAAAAGTGGGAAAACAGACCTAGTGTTAGAAATCGTATGATAGATGATTTAAAAGAGAGTCACAAACTAATGGAACTAAATAAAGAGCAGGTTGTTTTGTTGTTGGGTGAACCCGATGAAAGAAAAGAAAATGATAATTTATTTTATTACTATTATGACTGCTACGGAAAAATATCTATATTTTTTAAAAATAATAAAGTTGCTAGCGTTGAACTGTATTCCCAAGTGTGAGCATGCTATGACACAATAGACAAGGGGACGGTGCTGTTGTCTTGACGAAAACAAATAAGACAGGGGGACGTAAGACAGGGGGACGGTTCTATGGGGACAAAAGGGGACGTACATTTTTTGACACCTTGGGTGTTTTATAAGAAAAGGTGACGATTAATGTACGTCCCTAAATGTCCTATCTGCTGTTTTTTTGACATCTTGTAACACCGGAAACTTGAACTTTGATAACAATTTTGCTTCACAACTGACCATGACACAAAATACCAATGTTGTAATTGCTCCAGATGGCTTTGGGTATTTTCCTGTTCCTAGTAAAGTATATTCAATATATGATAGCAAAGATGATGAATACGGACTCGAAAATAGAACGGGTAATGGATTTACAATGTATATTAATAATTTGGATGGCAACTTAAAAGTTGCGCCTCGTTTGACCGTAGACAGAAACCCTCTGCCAACTTATGAAATATTCCGGAAAGGAAGAACAAGAGCAACTTTTTATAGGACATTTAGGTTTTTGGCGTTAAAACGAAATCAATGAAATGAGGAATGTGTTATGAAAAAAATTTTGTTTATTACCTTATTAATTATGCTTGTATTGACAGGCGCAGTCAGTGCAAAAAAAGAGTCAGATGATATTTGTATATTGGAGGGTAGAACAATAATATTGAACAATCGGACATTGGATTCACAAGTGTTGAATCTACCTCTGATTTCTGTTAACAACACCACATATTTATCCGTAAAAGATATGGCTGTAATTATGGGACGAGATGCCGAATGGTATGAGCAGGTTAACTCTGTACAACTTGTACAGCCGATCGAAATCATAAAAGATAAAGAAGGTAAAATGATAAGTATCATATATGATTATTTTATAAAAAACGAAGATACTGCGCTTAAAATAGGGAAAGCTGTTGCAATGGAAAATTTTGAACTGCAACCGAAGAACACCTCGTTTTATTGCACGAAGGCAGCACATATGGATCACTTCTATATTACATGGATTGATGCAGATTTCTTTGGAAAATCAGATGATGTGTCAGATTGTTTTGAAAATTGTGACTATGTTGTTTATATCGATCCTTTGACAGGGGAATGTAAGGTGTCAACACGTGATATGTGGTCATCTCTTTATATATTCCCTAATTATCGTTCATATGCATATGATCCGGATAACTTTGAAAAGCGAAAGATACTCATTGACAGAATGAAATATTCCGATGAAAATATGATTCATCCCCTTGTGATTTATGAAGATTATACATATATATCTGTTCGGGATGTTGCATCAATGCTTGATAAGGAAGTTGTATGGATTCCTGAAAGGGAAGAAATACAGTTGAATCAGAATAAGGCAAAACCTCAGTTAATTACAAAAGAAGAGTCGGCTCTTGAAATAGCAAAGGCATTTGTTGAGTCAGTATATAAATATGGCTCAGATGTTTCTGTTCAATATGATGTCAAGTATGTTCCATGCAATGAAACAACACCGAATTCATATTTTTATGTTTATGTCAGATTTGACGATGAAGAGTTCGATGAAGATTCATATATTTTAATAGATGCGTATAACTGTCATATTGAAACATTCGGTTTGGAATTATCAGAAGAAGCCGCCATTTCCATTGCAAATGATGTGTTTGAGGAAATAAAAATAGAAATTCCCCTTCTGAGAGAAGAATCATTTGATACAGAAGAATTTTTCCCGGAAACATCTATTGAAGTAAAAGAAACAGATGATGGAATGTGCTACGCAGTATCCGGAAGCTGTGAACCAATTATCCCCGGATGCAGAATATCAGTAATTATTAGGAAATCTGATGGGAAAATATTACGAATTGTAGTAGAAGAATAAAATCAAGGATAAATAGACAAAAGGGGACGTACATTTTTTGTCATCATAGACGTTTTTAAGAAAAGGTGACAATTAATGTGTGTCCCACTTTGTTTGTGTTATCTATGGAAAAACAAAAATCATCTTCAGGCAATGGTGGTAATAACTCTTATTGTCCTTTCATTTGTATCAGGTTTGACAGACACATTTTTTACCTCCTAAAAATCTTTGACATTAACATAATAAAATGTTATAATGCAAAAAGAGGTGAAAAAAATGGAAATTCATTTTCTCGGCACAGGTGCCGGAACAGAGCCACTCTATGGAGTGTACCATCAGAGTCTTTGTCTTGAAATAAATAAGAATATATATTTTTTTGATTGCGGTGAAGGATGCTCAAGAAGGGCACACCTAAAGGGTATAGATATTTTGAAAACAAAAGCCGTTTTTATTTCCCACACCCATATGGATCACGTAGGCGGTCTTGGAAATCTTTTGTGGAATATGAGAAGAATTCATTCAAAGCCCGGTCATAACGGTTTTGTTTGCCCCAAGGAAGTATATATACCCAATATTGAAACCTATGACGCTTTTATGACCATATTAAAAAACACCGAGGGCGGATTTGATATTCCCTTTGCAATTTCGGGAAAGGAATATGGCGAGGGCGATATATATAAGGATTTTAACATATGCGTAAAAGCATTTCCAAACTCTCATATGGGAAATCCTGCAAGGTCATATTCTTTCCGCATTGAAGCAGAGGGAAAGAAAATCGTGTATTCGGGAGACCTTGCATCTCTTTATGAACTCGATGATGCAATAGGTTCAGGTTGTGATATGCTCATATGTGAAACAGGACATAACGGATTTGAAGATGTATGTGCCTATGCAAAGATTAAAAACGTTAAAACTCTTTGTTTTTCACATAATTCAAGAGAAATTCTGAACCGTCCCATAGAATCGGAGAAAAAAATGAAAAATATTTTCGGCGAAAATGTTTTTATTGCAAAAGATAACACGTCAATTGAATTATAAAAGGAGAGATAATTATGAATATGTACATAGGCAACGAAAGCCAGCTTTACGGAGTTGAAGAAGTACGACTTGTAGGCGGAAAAGGAGATGGAATGCGTTTTTACAATGTCAGAAACGGTGCAGGACTTGAATTTTCTGTTTCTCTTGACCGTTGTGCAGATATTTCCAGAATTTCATTTAAGGGTGTAAATATGGGCTATTTTTCACCCACAGGTTATGTTGCTCCTGCATACTATGACCACGTTGGAGCAGGCTTCTTAAAATCATTCACAGCAGGATTTTTCACAACCTGCGGTCTGACAGCTGTAGGCAACCCCTGCACAGATGATGGGGAAGACCTTCCTCTTCACGGCACAATTTCAAACCTGCCATGCGAAAACGCCTCCAACTGGATTGAAAATGATGAAATTCACATTAAGGTGATTGTCAGAGATGCATCTCCCTTTTCTCATCAGTTGATTCTTGAAAGAGAATATATCTGCCCCATAGGCAAAAACGAAATCAAAATGATTGATAAAGTTAAAAATATAGGTTCACGCACAGCGCCATTTGAGATTCTCTATCATTGTAATATGGGATATCCGCTTCTTAGTGAAGATGCTGAAATCAAAATTCCTTCCACAGAAGTTCTTCCAAGAAACGACCACGCAAAAGAAGGAATTGAAGAATGTCTCAAAGTGGAATCACCACAAAATGGATATGCAGAAAAATGTTACTATCACAAACTCTCGGGCAATACCGAAGTTTCTATATATAACAAGGCCATCAAAAAAGGTGTAAAGCTTACATATGATGCAAATGAACTCCCGTTCTTTACCCAATGGAAAATGATGGGTGAAAGAGAATATGTAATGGGACTTGAACCCGGAAATGCCTTCCCCGACGGCAGATTGGATATGAGAGAAAGAGGACTTCTTGATTTTCTTGAATCGGGAGAAGAAAAGGTGAAAAAACTCACATTCACATTTGTCGAATAAGGAGAATTTTTATGAAAGCTATTGTTACAGGTGCAAGTTCAGGTCTTGGAAGAGATATGGCAAGAGTTCTTTCAAAAAAAGGATATGATATAATTGCCGTTGCAAGAAGAGAAGAAAGACTCATTGAACTCCAAAAAGAACTTGAAACAAATGTGGAAATTGTCTGTATGGACATAACAGACAAAGAAAACTGCCTAGAACTTTCAAAGAGGGCAGGAGAGGTTGATATTTTCATTAACAATGCAGGTTTTGGTGTTTTTGGAAATTTTGATGAAACAGACCTTGATTCTGAACTTAAAATGATAGACACAAATATCAAATCCGTACATATCCTGACCAAACTTTTTGCCAAAGAATTCAAAAAGAAAAACTCAGGTAGAATTTTAAATGTGGCATCACTTGCATCATTTTTCCCCGGTCCTTTGTTTGCTTCATACTATGGAACAAAATCATATGTCTTAAGGTTTTCACAGTCAATTCAGGAAGAATTAAGACAATCGGGAAGCAAAGTTAAAATATCCGTTCTTTGTCCGGGACCTGTCAACACAGAGTTTGGTGATGTGGCAAAGGTGTCTTTTGGTTCGGGTGAAGAAAAAGGAAAGAGTTTCATCGTCCTTGAAAGTATGGATGTGGCAGAATATGCCATAAAAAAATTCCTTTCCGGAAAAGAAGTCATAATTCCCGGATTTCTGATGAAAGCCGCAGTATTTATGAGACATATTCTTTCTGACAAACTTCTTGCCAAAGCTGCCTATGTTCTTCAAAGCAGTAAGGTTGTTAAAAAATAAGATATATAAATAAAACCCCATAGTTCACGGATATAATCCTACATTGAACTATGGGGTTTGTCTATTAATTGATGTCAGGTGAGTAATCAGGCAATTTATGAACATAATAGGAGAGAATGGATGTGAATAACATGGATTTTATCAAAGTAATTCTGACTTCTCTTCTATCTGCTTTGTCTCTTTTTGCCATTGCTAAAATTATGGGACACAAACAAATGGCTCAACTTGACCTTTTTGACTATATAAACGGGATAACAATAGGGTCAATTGCGGCGGAGATGGCAACGGAACTTGAATCACCATGGAAACCTTTTCTGGCAATGGTAATATATGGCGCTGTAGCACTTTTTCTTACTATTATTGCACAAAAATGTCCAAAAATGAGAAAGTTCATAAACGGTACGCCCACAATAGTTATGAATAACGGAAAACTTTATCGTGAAAACATGAAAAAGGCCAAACTTGAACTTTCGGAGTTTATGGTTTTATGTCGTCAGCAAGGATTCTTCAACATAGACGAAATCCAAACAGCAATTTTTGAATATAATGGCAGACTTACCATTTTGCCAAAAAGCAGGAATAAGCCTCTCACACCCGATGATGTGAATATAACCCCCAAAAAAGAGGGGATATATACAGAAATAATAATGGATGGTAGAATCCTACATGAAAACCTGAAAAGGCATGGGCTTGACCTTGTGTGGATTGACAGACAACTTAAGGCTCATAATTATAATAGCCCAAAGGAAATTTTCCTTGGGCTATGTGATGATAATAATTCGGTTTTGTTTTTCCCGATAATCTGACAGAGATGTTTTTTCAATTACTTATCGGAAAATATTTCGTTGACTTCCTGATATGCTTTTGGGGTTCCGATGTCATAGCATTCGCCTGTAAATGTGTATGCATACACACCTTTTATCTTATACAGCCAACTCGGAAAGAATCCCGGTGCATCAGGATTGTTACCTTCATCAAGATACTGTTTTATCATTTTAACAGTATCTTTTCTGTATATGTATGATGCAAAAGCAGCAATGTTGCTTTTGGGGTTTTGAGGCTTTTCTTCCATCATAATGACTTTTCCGTCAGAATTAAGAGTTACGTTTGCCATTCTCCTGAGTTCTTCAACATCGTCAATCTCTTTTGTAAGAATCATATCACAGTTCTTTGATTTGTATTCTTTATAGAAATCTGCAAGCTTAAATGTAAAGATATTATCTCCTGCCACAATAAGCATTTCATCATCAATTTTCAATGTTTCAATAACATACTGGATATCACCGACAGCACCCAGTTTGTTGGAATCATCGGTGGTGTTGTCATTAACAACGGTAACCGGAAGAGTACCGGTGTATGAGTTTTTCCACTCCGTAAAGTGAGGATAAAACTTTTCATTGCTTATAACAATGATTTCATCCACCGCATCAATAGTTTCAATTTCTTCGGTTATATAGTTGATAATTGGCTTTTGGTTTATGGGCAAAAGTGCTTTGGGTTGATTTAAAGTGAGCGGATATAACCTTGTGGCATATCCTGCGGCAAGTATAAGAGCTTTCATAATTGTCCTCCGTATGCTTGATATATTATCATTATATCATTAGTTCATCGCATTTTCAACATACTAAATAGATAAATCGGGAGTTGTCGGTTTGTGCATATATTTTATTTTTGTAGCATTTCCGCCTCTTATATGGCGCTCGGATTTGTTTGTTTCAAGAAGTTTTTTGACTTTTGAATAGAGAGATGGACTTATAAATTTCAATCTGTCGCTGATGTCTTTATGTACGGTAGATTTGGATACCCCAAACTTTGATGCGGCACCTCTTACTGTTCCTTTTGTTTCAAGCATATAATTGGCCACGTCAATAGTTCTTTTTTCGATATAATCTTTCACAAAAATTCACCTCATAACATTACTTGCTTAATATATATGAGGTGAATTTGTATAAAATGTATGTTAACTTTTATTTCATAAGATATTCATCAATGGCTTCTGCCGCCACTTTTCCTGCACCCATTGCAGAAATTACCGTTGCAGCACCCGTAACGGCATCGCCTCCGGCATAAACACCATTTATTGATGTCAGACCTTTTTCATCAACAATAATTCCACCCTTTGGTGTGACTTCCAAACCATCGGTTGTTGATTTGATGAGTGGGTTGGGGGATGTTCCGATAGACATTATAACCGTGTCTGCTTCCAGTTCAAAGTCGGAGCCTTCAATTTCAACAGGTCGTCTTCTTCCTTTTTCGTCGGGTTCTCCAAGTTCCATACGAATACATCTTATAGCCTTCACAAATCCGTTTTTTTCATCTCTTGGATTTTCAGGATTATAATATCCGACTATCTCTTTGGGAGAACAAAGGAGATTAAATTCAACCCCTTCTTCCATAGCATGTTCAACTTCCTCATGTCTTGCCGGAAGTTCATCCATTGAACGACGATATACAACAGTAACTTTTTCGGCACCAAGACGAAGTGCAGTTCTTGCCGCATCCATAGCAACATTTCCGCCGCCTACAACTGTTACTTTTCCGCCTTTCATTATGGGGGTGTCAGAATTATCCTTATACGCTTTCATAAGATTTGAACGTGTCAGAAATTCATTTGCGCTGTAAACGCCCTTTAGTGATTCGCCGGGAATTCCCATAAAAGATGGGAGACCTGCACCTGAACCGATAAATATTGCTTCAAATCCCATATCGAAAAGTTCGCTTATGGTGAGAGTTTTTCCTATTATGACATTGGTTTCGATTTTTACTCCAAGTTTTTCTAATATTTCCACTTCTTTTGCCACAATTGACTTTGGAAGACGAAATTCCGGAATTCCGTATACAAGTACACCGCCTGCTGTATGGAGAGCTTCAAAAATAGTCACATCATAGCCTTTTTTTGCAAGGTCACCTGCACAAGTAAGTCCGGAGGGACCTGAACCAATAATTGCAACCTTGTGTCCGTTTTTGTCAGAGACGGTTACTTCTTCTTCGGAAAACGTATTGTGCCAATCAGCCACAAAACGCTCAAGTCTGCCTATGCCGACAGATTCACCCTTGATTCCTCTTACACATTTTGCCTCGCATTGATTTTCCTGAGGGCAAACTCTACCGCATACTGCAGGCAAAGAAGATGAGGTGGTGATGATTTCATATGCACCTTCAAAATTCCCTTCTTTTATTTTTTCAATAAATTCGGGGATTCTGATTTTAACGGGGCACCCGTTAACACAAGGCATATTTTTACAATTTAAGCATCTTTGAGCTTCGCTAAGTGCCATTTCTTCCGTATATCCTAAAGCAACCTCATCAAAATTTTTGCATCTTTCTTCAGGACATTGTGCAGGCATTTCGCATCTTTGGGGGTTCATATTGATATTTGCCACATCACTGCACCTCCTTTTTGAAAAGATTGCAGGTTGAATCATAGGCGTGTTTTTCAAAGTCGGAATACATTCTGCCTCTTGACATTGCCTCGTCAAAGTCAACCTCATATCCGTTGAAATCAGGGCCATCAACGCATGCGAACTTTGTGACTTTCTTGCCGTTTTGGTTGAGGGTCAGTCTGCATCCGCCGCACATTCCGGTTCCGTCAATCATTATGGGGTTCATAGATACAGTAACAGGTGTGTCGAAAGGTTTTGCACATTCGGTCACAAACTTCATCATAACAATAGGACCTATTGCAATAATCATATCAAACTTTTCACCCATAGAAAGCATTTCTTTGAGGGGCATAGTAACGTTACCATGCATTCCATATGATCCGTCATCTGTCATAACAAATAGTTTATCTGAACAACTTTTAAATTCATCTTCAAGTATAACAAGGTCTTTGTTTCTGAATCCTATTATACTTGTAACAGACGCACCCAAATTATTTAATTCACAGGCAATGGGCATGGCAATAGCACAACCTACACCGCCTCCTACAATGCAAACATTTTTAAGTCCGTCAAGTTCAGTTTCACAACCGAGAGGACCGGCAAAATCTTCTATATATTCACCCTCCTCTTTTTCAGAGAGCTTCAGAGTGGTTGCTCCAATGACCTGATATATAATTTTAACTGTTCCTTTTTCTCTGTCATATCCGGCCACGGTAAAGGGCACACGTTCTCCCTCTTTATCAACTCTGAGGATGATAAATTGTCCGGGCTTTGCTTTTTTTGCCACAAGGGGAGCCTCGATGTGAATCTCAATGACAGAAGGATTTAAAATTCTTTTCTTTACTATCTTATACATATCCATACTCCGATAAGAAATTATACTTCTTTAAGTATACCACAAAATAAAAATGAATGAAACCTTTGATATATAAAAATTTCAATAATATTATGCATTAAAACTGTACAATATTCCAAAAACAATATGATTTAATTGTCATTTTGATTTGTGTTTTAAATCTTTCATAAGAAAGAAGAACAGAATTGTTCCCAAAAGAGGGGCAACAGATGAAAAAAGCATTCCGCCTCTCATGCTCATTTGTTCCGGACTGATTCCGAGATTTTGGGCAAATGATACAATAAAACTGTTTTCCATAAATCTGTCAATTAAGTATCCCACTCCCTGGGGAAAAACAGTTGCACCAAGGTCTCCTCCCGTTGCCATAAGAGCGTATAGCCCAACTCCCGGATTGGGGATTCTTTTTTCAACGGCAATAAGACTTCCGGGCCATAGCATTGAAGTGGTAAACCCTGTAAGTGCACATGCCAATAGGGCAGGGATTGGATGAAGGGAAAAAGTTGCCACCATATAGCACAAAAAAGTTCCTGAACATCCCAAAAACAGAACTCTGTCTATGTTTTTGCCTATTTTTGAATATAAAGTTCTTCCTATACCCAATGTAAATCCGAAAAGAGCAAGTCCCAAAAGGTCGCCGATGGTTTTGTTAATGTTGAAACTTACTTCCAGATAACCTGAACACCATTGACACATGGTTATTTCAGATGCCCCTGCAAAGAAAATTCCGATAATGTATAATATGGCAGTTTTGTTTTTCAAGAGCCCGTCAGAGCCTGTAGTTTTTTCATTGGATTCTATGTCCGGGATTTCCGACTTTGTCATAATCAAAAATGCAAAAAACGGAAAAACAGAAAGAATAAGAGTCAGAATCTGCCAGCTGTCATAGCCGAAAAAATAAAAGTACAGACTTGAAAAGATAACTACACCCACAACACCCCATGCATAACATGAGTGGAGTTTTGACATAAGACTCTGGGAATTGGGAGTGGGGATTGCGGCAATAACGGGACTTATGAGAACCTCTGCAAGTCCGCAACCGGCTGAAAAAATGATGGTTCCTACACAAAGACCCAAATAGATATTCCCATGGAAAAGAATGGGAGAAAGAGCATATATCACAAGTCCTCCAAACATAACAAAGGGAGTCAGCTTCACAGAGGTTTTAAGGTTTATCTTATCCGATAAGAATGAATATATAAGGTCAAGTATAAGTTGGATTCCAAAGTTCAGAACAATAAGAAATCCAAGGGAAGTGTATGAGATTCCAAATTGTCTGTTAAATGTAGTAAACAAAAGCGGCGACAAAATTGAGGCAATAGCCATAGAGCCGCCTGTCAGAAATGATGCATAAATTGTTAGTTTGTAATTTTTCATGATTTGAAGTCCTTAATTTAATATAAATTCATTTTAAATAGTCTTATATGATTATATCACAAAATAAAATTACGTCAATATTTTCAGTAGTATTAATGACCAATACTATCAGTATATTCATTGTGACATAATCACACAAATCAAAAATATCACATATAATAATACATCAATACCACGAGGTGATGATGTTGTGATTTTCAAAAAAAGGAATAAAGAAGAAATAAGTGATAATTATATTTACAATAAACCAAAAGGCGATAATCTTATCCTTCTTGCCGGCAATCCCAATGTTGGCAAAAGCACGGTTTTCAATGCTCTCACAGGACTAAAACAGCACACGGGAAACTGGACGGGGAAAACTGTAATGTCAGCGATAGGTATATATGAATATAAAGGGAAAAAATATACCATAGCAGACATTCCCGGGTGTTATTCTTTAAAGGCTCATTCAAACGAAGAGAGATGCGCATCAGATGCCATAGCTTTCGGCAGTTCCGATGGTGTTGTGGTGATATGCAATGCATTCAATCTTGAAAGAAATCTGAACCTTGTTTTGCAGATTTGTGAGGCACATTCTGATGTTGCAGTATGCATAAATATGTCAGACGAAGCGGAAAAAGCGGGGATTTTTACAGACTGTGATATCCTTGAAAAAAATCTTGGTGTACCTGTCAAAAAAATAAATGCACGAAAGAAAAAAGGACTTGAAAATGTAGTGTCAGCCTTTAAGACCGGAGAAAAAATAAATCCAATAAAAGTGTCATATTCCAAAAACATAGAACTTGCAATACATATCATGGAAAAGAAACTTTGTGAAAAATTTTCAAATACACAAAAACGCTATGTTGCACTCCGATTTCTTGAGGGAGACGAAGACGCAGAGAAAACACTTATGTCTTTTTGTGAATCAGAAGGATGCAAAACAGAATTGTTTCGTGCAAGAGAGGATATATTGGAGTTTTTAAAAACACGGGGAATAACCCAAAGTGATTTAAGAGAATCTGTTGCCATTACTCTTGAAAAAACAGCAGGAAGAATATGTAAAAAAGCAGTTTCTGACAAAAAAGTCGGCAAGAGCAAATGCCGCTCTCTTGCAGATCGCATAATCACAGGAAAAATAAGCGGGTTTTTAATAATGCTTCTTCTCCTTGGGGTCATATTTTATATAACCTTAAGCGGTGCAAATCGTATATCGGATTATTTGTCAAGGTTCATGTTTTATCTTGAACATCCGCTTATTTCAGCATTGGAATATCTTCATTTCCCCAACATTCTCATAGATGTCATTGTGAGTGGAGGATACAAAGTTCTCTCATGGGTAATTTCCGTAATGCTTCCTCCCATGGCAATATTTTTCCCTTTGTTCACCATCCTTGAAGATGTGGGATATCTTCCCCGTGTTGCATTTAATCTTGACAGAGCATTTAAAAAATGCAAATCATGCGGAAAACAAGCACTTACAACATGCATGGCTTTCGGATGCAATGCCGCCGCTGTTGCAGGTGCAAGAATTATTGATTCTCCCAGAGAGCGACTCATTGCCATTCTCACCAACAGTTTCATTCCCTGCAACGGCAGATTTCCGGCACTCATATGTCTCATATCTGCATTTTTACCACTTGGCTTTTTGTCATTTGGCGCATCGTCTCTGTATCTTACCATATTTGTGGTTTTTTCTGTGGTGATATCTCTTTTTGCATCATGGTTGCTTTCAAAAACCCTTTTGAAAGGCATGCCCTCATCCTTTGCTCTCGAACTTCCATCATTCAGAAAACCCCAGATAGGGCAGATTATAGTCAGATCAATAGTTGACAGAACAATTTTTGTTTTGGCTCGGGCGGTGGTTGTTGCTTTTCCTGCAGGAATTGTTTTGTGGCTTGTTGTCAATATCAAAATAAATGACACATCTATTATAAACTATGTGATAAATTTTCTTGACCCTCTGGGAAAACTTATGGGAATGGATGGAACAATGCTTGCGTCTTTCATCCTCGGAATACCTGCAAATGAAATAGTTCTCCCCATAGCACTCATGATATACTCATCGGGAAGTGTGCTGACAAATTTGGAAGGAACACAGGGCGTACTTAAAATTCTTTCTGATAACGGATGGACAACGGCAACAGCAGTTTGTACCATATTTTTCTTCATAATGCATTGGCCGTGTTCAACCACTTTGATGACCATAAAAAAAGAAACAGACAGTTTGTTGTGGACATTTGTGTCTTTTCTTCTGCCGACGCTTTTCGGCGCATTTTTTTGCATACTTCTGAATATAATTTTTTCAGTAGTTATGTAATCTGTATCACGCATGGATGGCATAAAAAGATTCGGAATTGCCAAATCGAACCAAAATTTTGCTTTGGGAGATAACCCGAAGCTATGCAAAGGTTCTTTGGTGGTGCGGTTTGGCAATTCAAATTGATTTACACTTTGTTTTCATTATTTTGAATCCTCGTTTCCTATACATTAAAAAAATGATTATATTGCCGTGCAAAATTTTTTGAAAAGCTAAGCTTTTCAAAAATGCACATGGCTTAAGAAAAGCGATAATGCTCCGCACTTCCCGCCGCAGGCGGTGCGGCGAAGCCGCTTTTCTTGTATCCTCATATTTCAAATGTTGCATATCACATGTATGTTTGTCATAATACACAAGCCTTTCAATTAAAAAGTGTTTCTCTGTGTAAATTATTACAAATGTTAAATTTTGTATGTTGATTCTATTGACAAAATATAGGAGTTATGTTAGACTAACTACAGAGTTAGTCTTAACTAATCGTAAGAAAGCAGGTGGCGAAAATGAAACTTTCCCAGGCGATTGAAGAAAAAGAATATATCATAAAAAGCATAGAGACAGATGACGAAGAACTAAATTCATTTCTGTTTTCTCTGGGGTGTTATTCAGGTGAACCTATCACCGTAATTTTACACCTTAAAGGCGGATGCATAGTTTCAATAAAAAACTCAAGATATAATATAGATAAGCAACTTGCAAATGTAATAACAATTGCATAACAAGGAGGAGGGAAACATATGAAAATTGCTTTGACAGGTAATCCAAACAGCGGAAAAACCTCAATGTTTAATGCCCTCACAGGACGTAGTGAACAAGTTGGAAACTGGGCAGGAGTAACAGTTGACAAAAAAGAAAGTTTCATAAAGAGAAGCTTTTGCATAGGAAAAGAAAAAATAATGGCAATAGACCTTCCGGGAGCATATTCAATGTCTCCGTTCACATCCGAGGAAAGCATAACAAGAGATTACATTCAAAACGAATCTCCGGATGTATTGGTAAACATTGTTGATGCCACAAACCTTGGTCGCAGTCTTTTTTTCACAACCCAGGTTTTAGAACTGGGAATTCCTGTTGTTGTTGCTCTCAACAAAAGTGACATCAATAAGAAAAAATCAATATATATTGATACCAATCTTCTTTCCGAAAGACTTGGTTGTCCCGTTATTGAAACTGTTTCTTCTTTGTCGGAGACCAAGGGACTTAATACGGTTATTAAAACGGTATATGAAATTTTCGGTAGAAATCAGAAAGCTCCATATGATTCAAAAGAAGTTGATATGAGTGACAAGGATGCAGTAAAACAATCGGATAAGAATCGTTTTGATTTTGTAAATGCAATTGTCAGAGAAGTTGAAAAGAGAGAAACTCGTTCAAATGTGAAAAACAGTCAGGATAAATTTGACGCCATAATAACGGGCAGACTGATTGGACTTCCTCTTTTTGCTTTGGTTATGTGGTTTGTTTTCTGGGTATCCCAGGCATCTCTTGGCCCCTGGCTTGCAGATTCAATTCTTTGCCCCATAATTGACAAATTCGGTGCATATGTGTCTTTGTGGATGGAGGGTACAAGCCCGATTTTGCAGACCATAGTTGTTGACGGAATTGTTGGGGGTGTTAGTGCAGTAGTGGGATTTTTGCCCCTTGTTATGGTGATGTATTTCCTCATAGCACTTTTTGAAGATTGCGGATACATGGCACGTGCATCTGTTGTTCTTGATCCCATATTCAAAAGAGTGGGACTTTCAGGGAAATCCGTAATACCTTTTGTTATGGGAACGGGATGTGCAATTCCCGGAATTATGGCATGTCGTACCATAAGAGATGAAAGAGAAAGAAGAGCAACAGCAATGCTTGCACCGTTTATGCCATGTGGTGCAAAACTTCCCGTAATAGCTCTTTTTGCAGGAGCATTTTTCGGCGATAATCCTTGGGTTGGAACAACGATGTATTTTGTTGGTATTATAATTATTTTCTTTGGTGCACTTCTGGTAAACAAAATATCAGGTCATAAAATAAGAAAATCATTTTTCATCATAGAACTTCCTGAATATAAAATCCCAAGTGTTTCAAGGGCGTTTATGTCCATGTGTTCAAGAGGATGGGCATATATAGTAAAAGCAGGAACCGTAATTCTCGTATGTAATGCCCTCGTTACAATCATGCAGGGATACAGCTGGGATTTCACAGTTACATCCTCACCTGATGAATCAATCCTTGCATCAATTGCATCTCCCATAGCATACCTTTTGATTCCTCTGGGATTTGGTGTGTGGCAGATGGCGGCGGCATCTGTTACAGGGTTCATTGCAAAAGAAAATGTTGTGGGAACTTTAGCATCTGTATATGCCATTTCAAATTTTATAGACTCAGAAGCTCTCACAATAGTTGGTGATAATGCGGCAAATGTTGCAGACATACTCGGCCTTACAGCTCCTGCAGCTCTTGCATGCATGATGTTCAATCTTTTCACACCTCCATGTTTTGCGGCAATAGGAGCAATGAATTCTGAAATCAAAAGCAGAAAATGGATGTTCGGCGGACTTATGCTCCAGCTTTGTACAGGCTATACAGTTGCATATCTTGTATACCAGGTTGGAACAATAATTGAGACCGGAATGCCGGGGAACGGATTTTTCGGTGGACTTATTGCAGTAGGAGCAATGATAGCAGTTTTAATTGTTTTGATTGTAAGAGCAGATAGAAAAATTGTTTCTGTCAGAAAACTTTCGGCATCTGACAGATGAAAGGGTATGGTGAGATAAATGAAAGATATAATTGCCATCGGAGTAATAGTCATTGTTGTAGGACTTGCTGTATTTTACATAATAAAATCCAAGAAAAAAGGCGTTAAATGCATTGGATGTCCCGTAGCAGGAAAATGCGGAAAACAATGTGACGGACAATGCTCCGAATATAAATAATTGATGTTTGTGATACAGTCGGATTTTGATTGAAATAATATCCGGCTGTATTTTTATGAAATATAATTCGAAATGGTCAAATACATGTTTGTCATCAGATTGACTAATATTTATAATGATGTTATACTGAAAAAAACATCCGAAAGGCGGAGCATGCAAAATATGATAAAAACATATGTTAAATTATCAGGAAAATATCTTCTGATTTTCATAATCACAATAATATGCTTGTGGGGTATGCTATACTTTGGTACGTTAATACCCAACGATTCCATTAAAGAAAATTACATATCAACAGCATATAATTATTCAGGGAAACAACCTTTTGAATTTAAAGATGAAAGCAAAAAAATGTCAGGAGTTATTGATAATTATGCAGATACCATATGGCTTAATATTGCATGGAATATGGGCGATGGAAGAGGAATAAAGTCAACTCTTTTAACAAACTATTATAAAGACCCGCAATATGGCGAAGCCGCAGGCTTATATTACACAGTGACCGAGGGGAAAGAACCCAATACCAACTATACACGATACTGGCATGGTAATGGGGCAGTAATTCGATTTATGCATCTTTTTACCGATGTTAACGGCATAAAGATGGCGGGACTTCTTACGGTTGTCGGACTTGCACTATTAACCGTTATAATCCTTTTAAAAAGGAAACATATTATTCCTGCAATTTTTCTTGTTGTATCCCTTTTAATTGTGAAGATATGGAATATAGGCTTGAGTCTTGAGTATCAGCCGTCTTTTGTCATTGCATTTATTCTCACACCCATATACCTGATATCAGAAAGAAAGAGCAATGAATTTCTTGCGGTATTGAGTATTATTGGCGGATGTATGGTTGCTTTTTTTGATTTTCTTACAACAGAAACAGTCACAATTTTGTTGCCATTGGCAATAGTTGTAACAGTTCGTTCAAAGGAAAACAGACTCGCAAGTGCAAAGGAAAATGTAATGCTCATCTTTAAATGTCTCATACTATGGGCAGTTTCCTATGTGATGACGTTTATAATAAAATGGATTTTTGCAGAAATTGTTTCAGGCGGAGATTCCATGGCTTCATCATTTGAATCGGCAGCGGTACACATGCTCGGTGGCGGAAGCGAACACATAAATTCTCTTAATCGTCCGTCAAATATATTTTCTTCTCTTTTTGCAAATTTTTCGGTGATTTTCGGGAGTTCGCAACGTGTTGAGCCGGTGTTTGCATTTGTGGGATTGACAATAGTTTTGGCATGTGTTTTGTATGTTGCTCTCAACGCCAAGAACACATCTGATAAAACCGGTGCCCCTATGATAGTTTTATCTTTTGGGCTCTTTGTGCTTTTAAGATTTTTTGTTTTGAACAATCATTCATATGTCCATGAGTTTTTTGTATACAGGGCGCTTGTAACAACCATATTTACTCTGCTTTCATCTTTGTGGCTTTTAAAAGGAATGCAAAGAAAAAGGAGGCACAGATAATGGATTATACATTTTTGATGCCTTGTCTTAACGAGGAAGAAACTTTGGCTGGGTGCATATGGGAAATAAAATCCGCCATAGACAGACTTAATCTTTCTGCAGAAATTCTTGTGGCAGATAATGGTTCAACCGATAATTCCGTTAAAATTGCTCTGGAAAATGGTGCAAGAGTAGTACATATTTCTGAAAAAGGATATGGATGCACAATTATCGGCGGAATAAAAGATGCAAGAGGAAAATATATAATAATGGGCGATAGTGACGGAAGTTATGATTTTGCCCATCCTGATCTTTTTATTGATGAGTTAAAAAAGGGAGCAAAGCTTGTTGTGGGAGATCGCTTTAGTGGTGGAATTGAAAAAGGTGCAATGCCCTTTAGTCATAGGTTAGGTGTGCCGTTTTTGTCATATATTGCAAGATTGAGATTTAAAACAAATGTCAGAGATTTTCATTGCGGATTGAGAGCCTTTGAAAAAGAGACGGCTCTTGAACTTGATTTCAGATGCCCGGGCATGGAGTTTGCAACAGAAATGATTGCAAAATTTTCAGAATCCAAAGAGAAAATTGCCCAGGTTCCAACACCGCTAAAAAAGGATAAGCGTTCCGGAAAATCACATATTCGTACAATTCGTGACGGATTGAGACATGTGGAATATATTTTGTTTAAAAATGTAAATGGACTGTAAATTAATTTACAGTCCATTGTGTAATATGAAAAACAATCCTTTTGAAGATTAAATTGTCATAGTTGTATACTTTCGCAAATTCTTTCTGCACATTTTATTCCGTCAGCACAAGATGACATTATACCACCTGAATATCCTGCACCTTCACCTATGGGATATACACCCTTTATATTGCTTTCAAATTGATTATTTCTCAAAATTCGTAGTGGTGCGCTGCTTCTTGTTTCCACTCCCGTAAGGATAGCATCGGGGTTCAAAAATCCTTTCATTTTTCTGTCGAAATCAGTAAATGCTTTTTTCATGGTTTCGCTTACAAATGAAGGCAACACAGAATTCAAATCCGTATATGTTACCCCGGGCATATAACTTGGTGCAACTTTTCCTTTGTCAGACGTTGGCTTTGATTCCATAAAATCTCCCAGTCTCTGACACGGTGCGAAATAGTTTTTGCCGCCAATGTCATATGCTTTCTTTTCAAGGTCTCTTTGAAAATACATTCCGCCCAAAACATCACTACCCTCAATATCTTCAGGAACAACAGAAACTAAAATTGCGCTGTTGGAATTTTCGGCATCACGTTTAAAATAGCTCATTCCGTTTGTTACAACTCCGCATTTTTCCGAAGCACTTGCAACAACGTATCCTCCGGGACACATACAAAAACTGTATGTTCCTCTGCCGTCGGGATGAGATGACAATTTGTAATCTGCTGTGGGCAGAGCATCATCCTCAAAGGCACTTTTATATTGGATGCGATTGATGTCTTCTCTTTTATGCTCAATTCGTACGCCGACAGAAAAAGGTTTTCTTTCCATTGAAAATCCTTTAGCCTTCATCATCTCATATGTTTCTCTTGAACTGTGACCAATTGCGCAAATAAGATGAGAACAAGAGATATATCTTTTTTCACCGGTTTTGGTGTTTTCGGTATATATTCCTTTTATGCTGTCTTTTTCGATGTCCATGTCATACATTTTTGTGTCAAATAAAATATTGCATCCCAAATTCAGCAGTTCTTCTCTCATGTTTTTGACGGTAATAAAAAGATAATCAGTTCCGATGTGAGGCTTGGAATTGGTGATAATATCATCAGGTGCACCAAATCGGACAAATTCTTCTTTGATAAAATTCATTCTTATGTCGTTTACTCCGCAGGTGAGTTTTCCGTCCGAAAAAGTTCCTGCGCCGCCTTCTCCAAATTGCACATTTGAATTTTCGTTTAATCCCTTTCCCTTCCAAAAATTTTCTATGCTTTTCTTTCTTTCGTCAACCTTTTCACCACGGTCAATAACAATGGGGCAAAGACCGGCTTTTGCCATCATCAATGCACAGAAAAGCCCTGATGGGCCGGCGCCTACAATAACAGGGGATACCTTGTGTGAAACATTGGCGAATTTATTTTCAAAATCAAAATGATATTTGCTGTCTTTAAATTCAGAAACGTCTTTGCACTTGTTTAATATAAATTTTTCGTTTTTGGCACTAAACAAAAAACTGCACACATATTTTATGTCAGGACTTTCTCTTGAATCAAGAGATTTTTTTATGAGTGTAATATCAGATATAACCATATCCTTTACACCCAATTTCTTAAGAATATATTTTTTATATTGTTTCTCGTCAGTTTTGTACGGAATTTTAACATTTGAAATCTTAAGCATACATATCACCGGAACAATAATAACACAAAAATGATTTTGTGGCAAGGAAAAACAGAAAAGTACTATTGAAAAAATAAAAAAATAATGATATAATACTATATAATTTTAATCTGGAGGTTATAACAATGGAAAGATTTACATGGCATGCGGTTCTCTGCCCCGGGAAAAAAGCAGAATATATTAAAAGACATGATGAAATTTGGCCTGAAATGACTCAGGTTTTAAACGATGCAGGTGTACATAATTATACCATATGGAACACCGGGGATCACCTTTTCGGTTATTATGAATGTGAAAATCTTGAATATGCACTCAAAGTTCAGGCTGAAAGTCCGGTTGTTGCAAAATGGGATGTCAGCATGGAAGGCATAATGGTAATGGAAAAAGATGAAAATGGTTCAGCCCTTCTTCAGCAGGTCTTCCTGCACAAATAAGAAAGTGGAGTGGTTTTGGTGAAATATTGTATTAAGTGCGGAAATGAACTTGTGGAGGGTTCACTTTTCTGCGGAGAATGTGGATTTAAAATTCCCGAAGATAAAACAAATATTAAATCTTCTGATTTGCCTGAAAATATTGATGGCAAAGAGGATATTCAGCAGGTAGTTTGTGAGCCTGTCGAAACTGAAGAATTTGAATGTGAAAATTCGGTTTTCGAACCCAAAGAGGTTACGGATTTGGAAGAATCATGTGATGGAGAATGTGATAGCGAAAAATCAGACGGTGATGAAACACCTTCACAAGAGGAAGAAATAATCCCGGAAGATTATCAGATGGATGAAACCACATGGGAATCCCAACAGAATATTTCCGTTACAGGTGTCCAATCTCCCAAAAAGAGAAAACTGCCGTTTGTTTTGGCAGGGATTGGGATAGTGATACTTTTGCTTCTGGGTGTTTTCTTTAGTCTATACATCATAAATGATCAGGCAAGTCCCAAGAAAACAGCACAAAAATACGTCTCATCTGTCATAGATGGTGATGGGGAAGAATTAATTGAAGTGATGTTTCCCCAAAAAGTTCTTCGTGCCGTTTTGAAAGAGCAGAACATAAATTATGAAGAATTTGAAGAAATCTATGAAAACAGATATGAGCGCATAGGAGACGAATATAGAAGAGATTACGGCAAAAACCTCAGAACAAAGGTGCGGGTTTTGAGCAAAGCCAAGATATCCGAGGATGATATCGTCGAAAGAGAAGAATGGATAAAAAGCTCCTATGGAATTGATATCAACATAAAAGATGCATGTATGATAGAATGTGAACTGACAATAAAAGGTCACAAGGGTCACAGAACAGACACGGATTCCATAGCACTATACAAAATAGGCAGAAAATGGTATATTCTTGGAATTTGGTGAGATAGATAACGGAGGTATACAAATGAAAAAAGACAATAAAGTTATTTCGTTTCTTAAAAAGAAAGGGGTTTCTCTTTCTTGCAGAAAATATTTTGTTGATGCATTTTCAGCAATGGCAATGGGACTTTTTGCTTCTCTTCTGATCGGAACAATTTTCGGTACAATCGGAACTCATACCAATATAGAGTTTTTCAATCAGATGAGTGAATATTGTAAGGCTGTTCAAGGCTCTGCAATGGCAGTATCCATTGGATGCAGTTTGGGAGCAAACGGACTTGTTTTGTTCTCTCTTTGTGTGGTTGGACATTGTGCCAACGGCTTTGGCGGACCTTTGGGTGTTTTTGTAATAACACTTCTGGCATGCGAGATAGGGAAAATTGTTTCAAAAGAAACAAAAATAGATATTCTTGTAACACCAACTGTTATAATTGCAATCGGTACTGCACTATCTTTTCTCATTGGTCCTGCAATAAGCTATATCATGGCAAAAATTGGCGGAGCAATAATGAGTTTCACGGTTTTGCAACCGTTTTTGATGGGTATACTTGTGTCTGTGACTGTGGGAATTGCACTCACACTTCCCATAAGTTCAGCGGCAATATGTGCATCAATCGGTCTTGTTGGTCTTGCAGGCGGTGCAGCTGTTGCCGGATGTTGTGCACAGATGGTTGGTTTTGCAGTTATGAGTTTTAAGGAAAACAAATGGGGTGGTCTTGTGGCACAAGGCCTCGGAACATCAATGCTTCAGATGGGCAACATCTGCAAAAACCCTCTCATATGGATTCCGGCAACTTTAGCATCTGCCATAACAGGCCCCATAGCAACCTGCATTTTCAAACTTGAAATTGGTGAAGGAAATGCTGTTGCATCAGGAATGGGCACTTGCGGTATGGTAGGCCCCATAGGACTTATGTCAAATCCCGGGTTTGGATCATGGTTTGACTGGGTGGGACTTTTGATTGTTTGTATTGTTCTTCCTGCCATACTCTCGTTTGTGTTTGCCGAAATTTTGAGGAAAATCGGTTGGATTAAGGAAAATGACCTTAAACTTGAACTGTAATTTATTACATATATAAGGAGAAAAAGAATATGAAAATAGAAACAAAATGTATTCAATCAGGATACACTCCCGAAAACGGAGAACCAAGAGTTCTTCCAATCTATCAGAGTACCACATGGAAATATGCTACAACAGAGCATATGGGAAAACTTTTTGACCTTGAAGAAAGCGGCTATTTCTACACACGTCTTGCCAATCCTACAAATGATGCAGTAGCGGCAAAAATTGCCGATTTAGAGGGTGGTGTTGCGGCAATGCTCACATCATCAGGTCAGGCTGCGTGTTTTTATGCAATATTCAACATCTGTCAGGCAGGAGACCACTTCATTTGTTCATCAAGTGTATATGGCGGAACGTTCAATCTCTTTGGTGTAACAATGAAAAAACTTGGTATTGATGTAACATTTGTTGATCCTGATTCCGATGAAGAAACACTCAACGCCGCATTTAAAGAAAACACAAAAGCAATGTTTGGTGAAACCATTGCTAACCCTGCATTGGTAGTTCTCGACATAGAAAAATGGGCAAACATTGCACATGCTCACGGTGTTCCCCTCATCATAGACAACACCTTTGCAACTCCCATAAACTGTCGTCCTTTTGAATGGGGAGCAGATATTGTTGTTCATTCCACCACAAAATATATGGACGGTCATGCAACAAGCGTTGGCGGTGCAGTTGTTGACAGCGGAAACTTTGATTGGGAAAAGAGCGGAAAATTCCCCGGACTCACCACTCCCGATGAATCCTATCACGGAATAACCTACACAGAAAAATTCGGAAAAGCCGCATACATAACAAAACTTACAGCGCAGGTTATGAGGGACCTCGGCTCCATTCCTTCACCTCACAATGCTTTCCTTTTGAATCTTGGACTTGAAACACTCTTTTTGAGAATGGAGCGTCATTGCTCAAATGCTCAGAAAATTGCAGAATATCTTTCCAAAAATGAAAAGATTTCATGGGTAAAATATTGCGGACTTCCCGGTGATAAATATTATGACCTTGGTCAGAAATATCTTCCCAATGGTTCTTGCGGTGTAATATCTTTTGGTGTTAAAGGCGGAAGAGAAGCGGCAGTAACATTTATGGATTCTCTTAAACTTGCGGCAATTGTAACACACGTTGCCGATGCAAGAACATCTGTTCTTCATCCTGCAAGTCACACTCACAGACAACTTAACGATGCAGAACTTGAAGCGGCAGGTGTAACACCTGATCTTATAAGATTCTCTGTTGGTATTGAAAATGTTGACGACATTATTGCTGACATCCAGAACGCTCTTGACCAAATTTAATTTTGTGAGGTAAAAATGCAAAAGAAAAATCAGTTGATAGGTACATTATTTCTGCTCGGTGCGGCAATACTTTGGGGTGCATCTTTTGTGTTTCAAAATGAAGGGGCACAGATGATTGATCCCATTGCTTTCAATGGACTCAGAAGTCTTCTTGGTTCTTTAGCACTTCTCCCCGTAATATTTGTGCTTGGATTAATAAACAGAAAAAAAGGTACATATGTAAAGAAAAGTAATGCTGATAAAAAGATGCTCGTAAAAGGCGGATTTTTTTGCGGACTTGCTCTTTGTGTGGCAGGAACTCTTCAGACTCTTGGAATAGAGCAGGGGGCAGGAGAGTCGGGATTCATCACCACCATATACATTGTTTTTGTTCCTATTCTCGGAATTTTCCTTCGTCAGAAGATTCAGGGAAGAGTGTGGATAGCGGTGATGATGTGTATCACGGGACTATATCTTCTTTGCGGAAGTTTTGCACTCAACATAAATCAGATATATCTTCTCCTATGTGCATTCTTCTTTGCTATTCACATTCTTGTAATTGACTATTTTGCCCCGAAAGTTGACGGCGTATGGCTTTCATGTCTGCAATTTTTGGTTGTGGGAATCATTGACATGTTAATAATGATTTTCCGTGATATGCCGACTATTGCTGATGTTATGGGATGCTTTTGGCCTCATCTTGCATATATGGGATTTGTGTCATGTGCAATGGCATACACATTTCAGATAATAGGACAAAGACACGTGTCTGCAACATTGGGTGCGCTGTTGATGAGTCTTGAATCTGTGTTTTCTGTCCTTGCAGAATGGGTACTCCAGGGGAACCTTTTGGGAACATCAAAAATTATCGGTTGTGTAATTATTTTTGCCGCCATAGTTTTGGTTCAGCTTCCCGACAAAATTTTCATCTATAAAAAGAAAATATAACACATATTAAAACAGCAACCTGAACTCCGACGCAAAAGCGTGGGGAGTCAGGTTGCTGTTTTTAAGAATACATTATTATGCAGACGAGTTCTTATTTATTTTTCAGATAAGATGCAGGGGAGATTCCTGTTATTTTTTTGAAAGTTTTTGAAAAATGAAAAACATCGCAATACCCAAGTTCAGATGCGATTTCAGACACCGAAAAGCACCTGCTTATAAGCATTTCTTTTGCATGCTTTGTTCTCAATAAATCTCTGTATCCGTTTATGGTATACCCGGTTTCTTTTAAAAATTTCGAGCGTAAATACGAAATGGATACATTGCAATATTTTGCAATTTCATCTCCTGAAAAGTTTTTTCTGTAGTTTTCGCAAATATATTCGGTTGCTTTGTCGCAAATCGTGTCATAAGAATGCTTTTTCATCTCTTTTTTTATTATGCTCACGTAAAGTTCAAGAAGCATAATCCGACATTTGGTATATGAATCCCAGGAGTGAGTTTGCCATATACGACATATTTCTTTCAATGATTCTATTTGGTTTTCGTTGCATTTTTGCATATATGGAATTTCTACGGGAAATTCATCACCATCAAAGAAAATGTCATATCCGGATGTTATATATGAGCATGGTAGAGACAGATGAAATTCGTAGCTGTCTCCTTTTCTTACAAGAAACAAATCACCCTCATTGACTTTGTGTCGGATTCCTCGGGGATCTATCGTAATCCCTTGTCCTTTTGTTATAAGAACAAAACCGTCAAATGGTCTTTTGCCACTTGCAAAATGAAATGATTCTGTTGCATCTTTGTGAACAATCGTATAAATTTTCCCTATTCCAAGTCCTGTAAAGCTATTCATAAATATTACCTCCACATTAAAACTATTATACAACAAAAAAACACCATAATCAATACTTTACTGCTATACACGATGAATAAAAAGTTGTTTTGTACAAAAATGTCATACAATCATACATTGAATACCCGGCTTGTATTTCTTATAATTATGATATAAAAATATGGGAGATGTGTAAAATGATAAAATTTGAAAAATTAATCATGCCTGCCGCATCTTTGGGAGATTTAAACCCTATGCCTGACATAAGTGACGCAGGATACATTCATGCGAAATATAATACAAGCGAAAAAGTCACTTCCGAAGAAGCAAAATATATAGGTGCAGGAAGGATTCATTCTCTTTTGCCGTATCTTATTCAGGATGGATATGACAGAAACAAAAAAAATAAAGCCTATGATGTAGCTATTTTGGAAAACAGTCGCATAAAAGCAGTTTTTATTCCCGAACTTGGCGGAAGATTATGGTCCGTATTTGACAAAGAGAAAGGTAAGGACCTTTTGTATGTAAACCCGGTTTTTCAGCCTTGCAATCTTGCTCTTCGAAATGCATGGTTCAGCGGCGGTGTCGAATTCAATGTGGGCATCCGTGGCCATAATCCGCTTACGTGTTCTCCTCTTTGGTGTGGAGTTGACAAGTATGAAGACGGAGAGGTTCTTCGTCTTTGGGAGTTTGAAAGAAAAAGAGGGGTTGTATACAGCATAAGTGCGTATCTTCCCGACAATTCTCCCGTACTATACATAAAATGTAAAATCGAAAATAAAGAACGTGAAACCAAGGATATGTACTGGTGGTCAAACATTGCAGTTCCCGAAGAAAATGGAACCCGAATTGTTGCTCCTGCAAATGAGTGTTTCCTGACTCACTATTACGGCGATGATGGCTATCTCATTGACAAAATACCTGTTCCTGTTTTTGATAATAATGACATAAGCTATCCTGAAAATATTGCTAATTCAAGAGATTTTTTCTATAAAATCCCAAAGGATGAATACAAATGGATAGCTTCTCCCGATAAAGACGGATTCGGGCTTTTGCAATGTTCCACGCAAAATCTTTTCGGGAGAAAACTTTTTGTGTGGGGCATGGGAAGAGGAGGAAGACATTGGAACGAATGGCTTTCAAAAGAAGACTCTTCATATGTGGAAATTCAGGCAGGACTTACAAACACCCAGTTTGAACTGATTCCCATGGAAGGGGAAACCTCGTGGGAATGGATAGAAGCATATACAGCATTGGATGTGCCGAAAGAAAAAGTACACGGTGAATATGAAGTAGCTGTTGACACAATAAATGACTACATGCTTTCAAAGATTGGAAATCCCAATGAAATGACATTCCCGGATGAAAAGAAAAGAATTTCAACCAAGATAATTTTCAAAGGTTCCGACTGGGGTGCTCTTGAAGAGATGGCAAGGGGAGAAAGAATAAGCGATATTTGTGATTTTGAAAAAACAGAAGATGAAGAAACCAGGGTGTGGACAAATCTTCTTGTGACAAACACATTCCCTGAACCTGATATTACAGAAGAACCCAAAAGCTATGTAAAAGGAAAATTCTGGCTTGAAAAACTTCAGAATATTGAGGTTAAAAACTGGTTTTCTCATCTTCATGAGGGAATTATAAAATATGAAATCGGTGATAAAAAGAGTGCAAAAGAATCTTTTGAAAAATCTCTCTGTTTAAAAGAAAATCCATGGGCGCTGTCATGTCTTTCTCTTTTTGCAAAATCTATGGACAAGGATACAGAAAAATCAAAAGAATACATAATTTCAGCACTCAAACTCAAAAACGACAGTCTTCCGATTCTGAAAGAGGCTGCATTGCAACTCACATCCTACGGGAGCGATGAAAAGTGGATTGAAATATATGATGGTCTTTCAGAAGAACTGAAAGAGAACGGCAGACTAAAAATGTATGCGGCAATTGCATATCTTCACCTTGATATGTTGGAGAAATCCTCTGCCATAATAAACGAAAACTTTGTTATGAGTGATATTCGTGAGGGTGAGCTTTCGGTTTCTCACTATTGGTTTGAACTCTACAGAAAAATATATGCAAAAGAAATGGGGAAAAAATATGATCCCGCAGACAAAGAATTCTGCAAAAAAGCAGATGAAAAATATCCTCTTCCGAAATCTCTCGATTTCAGAATGAATAGTTAAGGAGGCAAAAATGAGAATTCCAAAACCTTTTTTACCGGTAAAAATAACAACAGAAAATCTTTGTCATAAGGTGGATGTTGTGGGAAGAACCTATACCTTTGGCCCTGACGGAATGATACATTCCATTAAAAGCCTTGGTTGCGAGCTTTTGGCATCACCCATGAGAATTGTCATGAAAGAGGACGGAAATGATGCAGTCTTCAATGATGACTACAAAAACAATGAAAGCGAAAGTTTCATTCAGTCAAGAAATGAAGAAAATGCTGTTGTTTGCGGATGCAAACAGTCAGAAAGATTTATAGTTGATTTTACCAACACCGTTAATTATGACGGAAACATAGATATCGATCTTAAATTCATGACGAAAGGCCTTACCGTATCTCAGGTTCTCGGCGTAAGTGATATGGAACCTCTAAAATATAAACTTGACAATTTGTGGCTCGAAATCCCTTTGAAAAAAGAAGTTTGTTCTCTCTATCATTTTTTCAGACGCAATGATGGGGAAATATATTTTTCAGACGGAACCATAAAGGAGCAAACTCTCACATCTGCAAGCGGATCACTTCCCGAAAAGGATTTTCACGTTCCGTTCCGTCCTCTTTTCTGGCTTGGAAACGAAGATATGGGATTTGGCTGGTCTGCAGAAAATTGTCGTAACTGGCAAACAGATGACGAAAAAAATGCCATAGAAATCGTTCATAGGGATGATTGTGTCATAATGAGAATTCATCTTCTTGACTCTCATCCCGTAAATTGGCAGGGGGATTTAACAAAGGGACCTCATGAATTCTATCCCATATCCTTCAGCTTTTCAGTTCTTGCAACTCCCGTAAAGCCATTCCCCAAAAATCCATATCTTCACAATGCACTTCATCTTGATTGCGGAAAGAAAATAATTGGAAATTATGGAGATTTTTTGAGCGAAAACAATCGTTTCGAAAGATTAAAAGAAATGGGTGTGACAACCCTTATTCTTCATGAAAAATGGAATAAGTCACAAAACTGGTTTGAGCTTTCGGAATTCACGGCAAAACAGTTGAGTTTCATAGTGGAAAAATGCCATTCAATGGGCATAAAAGTTATGCCGTATTTCGGTTATGAAATTTCCACGATGAGCAGAATATGGAATGAACTTTCAGACAAAGTGATATGCAAAAAACAAGATGGCAAAAATGATGGTGGGTGGTGGCGAGTACCGTTCCAAAGAGCATATATTGCTTGTCAGGCAAGTGAGTATTCGGACCTTTATGCAGATGGTGTTATAAGACTTATTGACGAATTCGGACTTGACGGAATATATCTTGATGGACCCGCCTATCCCTGGCCCTGCTATAGCACAGACCACGGTTGCGGATGGTATAATGAAAAAGGTGAACTTTGCCCCACATACCCCTTGAAATCTATAAGAAAACTATTTCAAAAGCTCTATAGCGCCGTAAAAGAAAGAGGAGCAATGATAAGCGTTCATTCATCCGGCGTTGTGAACTTCACAGCCCTCGGATTTATAGATCAGAACTGGTTTGGTGAAAATCTTCAGTCCGATTTTATGAAAGGAATCAGAAAGGACGTTGAACTCGACTATTTCCGCGCAGAATATTCGGGAAGAAACATGGGTGTTCCCACAGAATTTATAGCCTATGAAAACCGTCCGCTGTGGACATTTGAAAATGCACTTTCATGTTCCATTCTTCACGGAATACTTCCAAGGCCCAATGATATTGAATATCCTCTCGAACTTATGAGCGGAGTGTGGAAGATATTCGATTCTTTCCCCATAGAAAAATCACAATGGATGCCATATTGGGAAAATAATGTACAGACCGGAAATGAAAAAGTTAAGGTGAGCTATTATAAATATAAAACATTATCAGAAGAGGATACAATTCTTGCGTTTGTGGTAAATATTTCTCCTGATGATCAGAAAAATGTACATTTGTCATTTGACGAAAATGTGAGTATGGCAAAGGATATGACGACGGGAGAAGAGATTGGATTTAGTATGGAACTTGATTCATACGGCTACAAAATTCTGTATATCAGATAAAAGAGGTGAGTGTGTTGGAAGTTATAAATCTCAAACAATCCGACTATGATGAAGCTTTGAAACTTTTGAACGATGTTTTTACAATTCAGAACAAAAGAGAAATGGATTTCGAAAAAGAAATGCCCAAAATTTTTAAAAAGGGTAGTAAAACAATCGAAAATCACTACGGCATAAAAGAAGACGGAAAGCTTGTATCTCTCCTGGGTATATATCCTTTTGATGTGGATATTATGGGAGATGGGTTCAAGTTTGCAACTGTGGGAAACATAGCAACGCATCCTGATTTCTGCGGTAGAGGATATATGAATCATCTTGTGAATTTTGCAATGGATGAACTTTCAAAACGTGGATATGACGTATCAAGGCTCGGCGGATTGAGACACAGATATAACAGGTTTGGATATGAAGTTTGCGGGCAAAAATATTTTTTTGAAATCGGCAATTCTGCAAGGCGAAATTTGTCATATGAAAATATCCGATTCAGGGAAATATCTCCGTATATGAGTGAGGAAATTTTTTGTTGTATGAATCTCAACAAAAAATCCGGATTTTTTAACATGAGAGAAATGCCTGATTTTACCCAAAGTGTGTATGATACTCTCACAACTTGGCAAAACAAGCCTTTTGCCGCATATGACGAAAGTGGCCAAATGATAGGGTATATGTGTGTTATGCCCGACAAAACCACCATATCGGAGATAAGGGCAAAAGACGCAGAAACTTGTAAAAATATGATTTTTTCCTATCAAAAAACAGCAGACAAGAATATTTCCTTTTCCCTTTCTCCGTTTGAAAGAAAAGAAGTCATGTATTTTTCATCTGTTGCAGAAAAAGTTTTTTGTACCAATCCCTGCAGTTTTAAAATTATTAATTTTGAAAAAATTGTAGATTCTTTGATGAAACTGAAACTTAAACATTTTGAAAATCTTGAAACAGGAAGTGTGGTAATCGGCATAGAAGATTATGGTAATGTTGAGATTTTTTCAGATGGAGAAAATGCAGGAAGTAAACTGACAGACAAAGCACCTTTTGTAACTCTCAGCAAACTTGATGCACACAGATATCTTTTCGGCCCTGTTCTTCCTTGTATGGTTGCAAAGACAAATCCCTTCATAACTTCATGGCTTCCTCTTCCTTTTTCATGGAGTGTGCTTGACAGCATGTAAAATATTGGTTATATAAAAAAACCCCCGGCATGATTTTGACTTTTTCGCCGGGGTATTTTTATGCTCCAAAAACGATAGAAATCGGAAATATATATTTCGCTGTTAATAGTCAAAAAATTTTTCACAAGGAATAGTTTGGACAATTATCATGCGAATTTCGGATAGTGACAAATTGATATTTTTGTGTTATGATAATTTAATTAAATGACTTGAATTTACAATTTTTGAAAGATTTATACATATGAAAGTTGTTTCATATGTGATATAATTAAGAGTGTGTCCGGTGTATATAGCATCGTAAATCACAAAGACTCCGAAAGGAAGATGCAAAAATGATGAAAATAGTTGAAAAAATAGTAGAAAAACAAAACGCAAATTCAGCTCATCCGGGAGTTACTGTTGCTTTCCTTGGCGACAGCGTAACCCAGGGATGTTTTGAAATCTATAAAAAGACAGAAACCCAGATAGAAACTGTTTTTGACAAAGAAAGTGCATATCACAAATATTTTGCAAAAATCTTTTCCGTTCTGTGTCCATCCGTTCCTGTGAATATCATAAATGCCGGAATATCCGGTGGAACTGCACCTCACGCATTGGAACGCCTTGAAAGAGATGTTCTTCGTTACTCACCTGATCTGGTAGTTGTTTGCTTCGGGCTTAACGATTCAAGTTTTGGTATGGAGAAAATAAATGACTACACCGAAAGTCTCAAAAAAATCTTTGACAAAATTAAAGAATCCGGCTCCGAACTCATCTTCATGACTCCCAATATGAAATGTACAAAAGTGAGTTGCCATATAACAGATGAAGTTTCAAGAGAAATTGCCCAAAATCAGGCGAATGGACAGAATGAGGGCGTTATGGATAAATATATTGAATCCGCTCTTGAAATCTGCAAAGAAAAAGACATAATTGTGTGCGATTGCTACAAAAAGTGGAAACGTCTTGACGAGTGCGGAATAGATGTGACAGAGCTTATGGCAAATAAAATCAATCACCCCTCAAGAGATATGAACTGGCTCTTTGCATATTCTTTGGTGGAAACAATATTTTCGGTTTAAAGGAGACCAACTATGATTTTTGAAAATATAAGCTTCATAAAGCCCAATGTACCTTTCGTAAGTGAATATGCTTTGGAAAATTATGCTCCAATGTTCAGAAAAACTTTCACTCTTGATTCTACAGAGGATGCCAAACTTTATGTTTGCGGACTTGGATACGCTTATTATTACATAAACGGAAAAAATATCACCAAAGACCTTTTTATAGCTCCCGTAAGTGACTATAACAAAACTCTGTGGTATAACATCTATGATGTATCCTCACTTCTTAAAAAGGGCGAAAATACAATTGCCGTAATTTGCGGAAACGGATTCTACAATGAAACCATTGAAACGGGTTGGATATATCATAAAGCCACATGGAGAGATGTGCCGAAATTCATCTTAAATCTTGAGGTTGGGGGAGAGTCAAAACTTGTTTCTGATTCAAGTTGGAAATGCCAACCAAAGAGTGCAACCGTGTTCAATCAGTTAAGACTTGGTGAATATTTTGATGCAAATCTCTATGACGAAACATGGAAAGATGAACATTTTGACGATTCAACCTGGGAAATGGCAAAAGTTGACGAAAACCCGCCAAAGGGAGTTTTCAGACTCTGCCCATGCGAGCCTATCAGAGAATGTGAAATCTACACCCCAAAATCTGTATGGCAAACCAAAAACGGTGCCTATATTTTCGACCTTGGTCAAAATATTTCGGGTTACATCAACATTTCTGCCAAAGGTGAAAAAGGCGATGTGATAACAATCCGCTATGCAGAAGTTATAAACGAAGAAAAAGAACTTGAATATTACGGAATGGATACCTACTATTGCAAAAAGGGTGAAAAATTCCAAACTGATAAAATCATCTGTTCAGGAAAAGAATTCAACTGGTCACCGAAGTTTGCATATCATGGATTCAGATATATCGAAATCAGCGGTATAAGAGATATTGAATCTGTTGATGTAAAAGGCATATTTGTTCATCAGGACATTGAGAGAAGAACAACCTTTGAATGTTCCGATAAGTATCTGACGCATCTTTTTAATTGCGGAGTTATGTCGTCCTGGTCAAATATGTTCTACATGCTTACCGATTGTCCCACAAGAGAAAAACTCGGCTGGGCAAATGATGCGCAAAGTTCTATGGAACAGATGATGTGTAACTTCAAAATTGAGAAACTTGTGGAAAAATGGCTTCAGGACATTAAAGATGCAATGCGTCCCAATGGAATGCTCCCGGGAATAGTTCCAACAGCAGGCTGGGGATATGAGTGGGGTAACGGGCCCGTATCTGACGGGATTCTTTTTGAAATTCCCTACAGAGTGTATCTTCACACAAAGAATCCGTCACTTCTCACGGGAAGTCTTGAATATTTCAAAAGATACCTTCAGATGTTAAATGACAACAAAAATGATGATGGTCTTGTGGAATTTGGTCTTGATGACTGGGCGGCACCGGGCAATATTCACGTTATAGAAACAGGATTTATAAATGCTGTTTTGGAATATAATTTTCTCAAAATAACTCACCTTGCATCAACTCTTGCAGGTGAGGAAAATTCAGGAACATATCTTGAAGAGGCTGAAAAACTCAAGAATTTCATAATGAAAAGATATATTGATTCTGACGGCAGATGTACAATAGACGAACAATGTTCCGTTTCAATGCTTATCTACTATGATTTGTTTGAGTCTTTGGAACCTCTCGGGGAACAACTGAAAAAACTCATTGAAAAAAATGAATTCCACCATAATTGCGGAATGGTTGGCATAAGAAGACTTCTTCACGCTCTCAACAAATGCGGACTCTCTGAATATGCCTATAAGGTTATGACAGTTGACGGTTATCCCGGATACAAAGTGTGGTATGAGGGAGACATGACAACTCTCTGGGAAAAATGGGATGTAAATGTAATATCTGATTCCAAAAACCATCATATGTATTCAGACTTTATGTCCTGGACAATAAAAACTCTTGCCGGTATCAGCCTTAATGAGGAAAAATGCGGAGAGCTTGAATTTGTTCTCAACCCTTCATTCCTTGAAGAAATAGATTATGTTAAATTCTCATACGACACGGTTTGCGGAAAAATAAAAGTTAATTGGGAAAGAAAAGAAGGAAAAATATATCTTGATGTCGAAAAGGACAAAGATGTAAAACTTATTTTTGATGGCAAAGAACTCAAAGAAAAAAACAATTTTGAAATATAGTTAAGGAGGATGAAAAACATGAAAATGGTAAAAGACAAACAGTTGGTAGTAGGAGCTGACTTTGCAGGATATCCCCTCAAAGAAGCGGTGTGCGAACACTTAAGAAAAAAAGGCTGGACAATAAAGGACATGGGTGTTAAAGCAGATTCTGACCCTAACGACACAGATCTCATGTTCCACAGAGTAGGATTGAGAGTCGGCTCAATGATTTCCGAAGGTGAATACGAACGTGCACTTCTTTTCTGCGGAACAGGTATGGGAATCCACATTGCCGCATCAAAATGCCCTCACGTTCACGCAGGTGTTGTTGAAAGTGTTCCTGCAGCTCTCCGTGCAATCACAGGTAACGGCGTAAATGTTCTTGCAATGGGTGCGTTCTATGTTGCCCCCGCTATGGGATGTGACATCGCAGATGCATATCTTAATGCAGATCTCGGTTCAGGCTATGAATGGTGGAAAAACTTCTATGAGTTCCACAAACTTGCAATTGATGAACTTGAAGCCTTTGATTATGAAGAATATAAGGCAAATGATTTCAAAGTCAACAAACTTGGTGATTTCCCACTTAAACTTGAAACCAAACCCGAATAAGATACTTAAACTCCTTTTCCCCTATGGCATTACTTGGTTTTGCTGTAGGGGATTTTTTTTGTAAATTTTTTTGTGTATATATTATAAAGAAACGTTTGGACATTTATAATGCGAAATTTGGATAACGACATCGGGATTTTTTTGTGATATTATTAAGACGAGTAAAAGTCCAAATTGCGTGATTTTACAAGTATTTCCTGTATCCGAATCCGCAAAATGGTGTTACAATCGATATATATGTCCAAAATTGGAAACAGTCAACCAAAACAGACACATATATGGTGGATGTGTTGAAGGAGTGAATGAGTATGAACTACATAATTAACAAAAAGAGTTTTGAGTTCACCAGAGATTTTCTCGGCTGTCCCGTGAAGTTCGACAACATATGGCTTCATCAGCTTGGTGAATGTATGCTCGAGGATGCTGGTGCCATAAAATCCCACGAACAGAATTTCTATGAACTTGTGTATGTAATCTTCGGTGAGGGAACATTTGTCATAGACGGTGAACGGATTGATGTTTCAGAAGGAGATGTTCATCTTCTGGCACCGGGCAGAATTCATGAAATAACAACAGACTGCAAGCAAGGCTTCCGTTTTGCCTACATAGGTTTTGACTTTGATGAATCAGATACCGATGAGGAAATGAACGCCACCCGAAAATTTTATTCGGGCTGTTCTTCACACATTGCAAAAGATAACGGCAATGTGTATGCACACATAAGGATGCTCATAAATGAGTGGTACAATGAATCCAAACTTTCATACACGGTAATTGCATCCCTTTTAAAATGTGTCATAATCATAGCCTCAAGAATTTTTAAATCCCGGGAAACAATTGCAAATAACTTTGAATTCAAAAGCAACACTCTCGGACATAATGTTTATGCCATACTCCACTACATAGACAATAACGCCATAGATATAACCGGAGTAGGGATGGTAGCAGATAAATTTGGCTACACATCAAGTTATCTTTCCCGCCTTTTCAAAACAAAGGTAGGAAAATCCATTCAGGATTACATAATAGACGAAAAAATAAAAGTGGCAGTAGGATTTTTGGAAGACACCAATTCCAATGTAACCGAAATTGCCGACAGACTCAAATATTCTTCTTCTCAAGCTTTTTGCAAAATCTTTAAAAAGAGAATGGGATGCACTCCAAGTGTGTACCGTGAAAGAATGAACGGATAAAAAAGCAAAATTTTTGTTCAAAGTAAAAGAAGAAATCACATAAAAGTAAATCGCAATAAATAAAACAAAAAGAAAAGGAGTGAATTTCTTGAAAAAGAAAATCTTATCACTAATTCTTGCATCATTCATGACAACGGGTATGTGTGCATATGCATCCCCAACAATTGAACTGAAATTTAACAAAGACGATTTTTCCCTGTCGGTTGATGCTCAGTCCCTTGGCGGCACCAATGCCGTAACAACTGTTTCCGTTATGGAAAACGAAGATGAAATTTCAAATACAAATCTTCCATCATATGCATATGTATACAAAACAGATGCAGACGGAAGTCTTTCAGAAACCATTCTCCTGCCATATTCCATAGGTAGCGGAAGAATCTATGTGTATCTTGACAGTCATTCTTTCTCTGAGAATAATAGCATCGTAATTTTGAATGAAAACGATTCTGAAACCCTTTCACTTATTGAAGACATAGTTTCTTTTACAGAAAAAGAAGAGCTCAGAGATGTAATTACCAATGTGGAAAAAAGTGAAAATCTTGGTCTTGATCTTTCAGGTGTTGATTCATCTGTAGTTGAAGATGCCGCATTTGTATGTTTTGGTGAAATTCAGTCTCTTGAAGAAATATCACCCGAAGATTTTAAAGACACCTTCAATAAATGTATGGTATATGCAAAAATCAAAAACGGTGGAGATGTTGACGAGGCAATGAAACTTTATGCAACATCTTTTGGAACAACCTGGGAAGAATATTCAGCATATTCAGATGATATCAGGGAAAAGTTTGGTGAAATTTTCAAATCTGCTGAAACAGGCGTGAAGAAAATTACCGAAATATACACAGACAGCATTTTGCTTGCAAGAGTAAAATGTGCTGACAGTTGGGGCGATACACGTGACATACTCACAGAAAAAGCAGAGTATCTTGGAATCGACCTTGCTGAAGATTCTGATTATAGTGACATAAAAGATAATAAACGCTACAAAGTATTTCTTGAAGTGTTCTCATCGAGAGATTCATTTGAAACCGTAGAAGACATTGCCACAGAATTTGAAACAGCAGTTGAAGAAGCAATTGAAAGCCAGAAAAAACCTGCCCAAAGCGGTGGCTCAGGTGGCGGTGGTGGCGGAGGAAGCTCCTCTGATGTAGGAAAACCTACAGGCCCCAGCGTAAGCGTTTCAAAAGACTATGAAGAAAACATTCCGGTTTCCGATGTTAAACCCTATGAACCTGCAGAAAAGTTTTTGGACATCAAAGACCACTATTCAAAAGAATATGTGGAAGGTATGATTTCAAAAGGTATCATAAATGGCTATGAAGATGGAACATTCCGTCCCGACAATCTTATCACAAGAGCGGAAATCTCAAAAATCCTCTCCGTTGCCCTCAACCTTGACACCGAAAATCTCACTTCCGAATTTGCAGATGTAAATGACGGAGATTGGTTTGGTGCATATGTAAGTGCAATGGCTGAAAAAGGATACATCAATGGATATGACGGACAGTTTAAACCGGCAGAAAACCTTAAAAGACAAGATATTGCCGTGATTATGGCAAATATTCTCCAAGGCGATGAAGACACTCAGATGCCTGCATACAAAGATGTTGATGACATATCAGACTATGCAAAAATCAGCGTCGCAAAAATGTATGACCTTGGTATAATGACAGGCTCTGACGGCAAGTTCAGACCGCAGGACGGAATAACAAGAGCAGAGGTTGCAATAGTAGTAACCAGACTTCTTGAAATATTGAGTAAGTAAAAGGAGGGCAGATCAATATGAAAAAATTAATATCAATAATATTGTGTTTGATTCTTGTTTTGCCATCCGTAAATATCGTTGCACAAGATTCAGAAATTATATCATCCGATGAACAGGTTGGGTATAGCTATGAACTTTTAAACGCTCTTGGTGTAAATGTCAGCATTGCTGATTCACATAGCGTAAAAAAAGGCGAATTTCTCTATCTTGTAATGCAGCTCATAAACCTTTCCGACGGTTCAGGCGATATAAGTTCATTTGCAGACGTGAGAGTAGACAGCGAATACTTTGCATCGGTTGAAAACGCCCTTAAAATGGGTATCGTATCAAAAGCAGAAAACTTTTACCCCAATAATCAGATAAAGTTCGCAGAGGCATGCAAGATAATGGTGTCAGCCCTTGGGTTTGACTATCTCGCAGCTTCAAAAGGCGGCTATCCCACAGGCTATATGGTGGCGGCAGACCAACTCGGACTTATTTCTTCCGTTCCTTACGGAAAAGATCTTGACCTTGAATCTGCTCTCATAATGCTCAGGAATTTCCTCTATTCAGATGTGAATATGATAGCGGCATTAAAAGATGAAGGTGGATTTACAAATGTTTATGATTCCGTCAAAAATGCACTCTACATATATCATGATGTTGTTGAAGTTAAAGGTGTTGTAGATTCTGATGAAAACACAGGCCTGTATGAAGGCGATTTCCGTCAGGAAAAAGGCTATATATCCATAAATGAAACAATCTATAAAACGTCCCGTATCACAAAAAGTGTTATCGGTAAAAACGTTGTTGCATATGTGAAAGAAACAGGTAACACAGATACAATCATATACATGTATGAATATGATAACCGCACCGTAGAACTTGCATTTGAAAATGCAGATACCTTAAGCACAAACTATATCACATACTATGAAGGCAACAAAGAAAAGAAATTGAATCTTATTTCAGGTCCTGCTGTTATATATAACTCAAAAGCAGTAATTGACCAATCCTACAAATCTCTTGCAACCAAAGGCTCACGCCTTGAAATCACAGATAATAACCTTGACGGAAAATATGATGTTATAAGCATCAAAAAATATGATACATATCATGTTGATTCCACAGACGCAGTTAAAAAGACAATTTCAGACAAAAAGAATCAGGTTCTCATCTTAAAAGGCGATGAATTAAGACTCACCGTGAAAAAAGATTCTGAATTTATAGATTTTGAAGACATTGTTGCAAATGATCTTTTGAGTGTATACACATCTCTTGACGGAACAGTTGTTGAAGTTGTTGTATCCACATATCCGGCTGTATCGGGAAAAATCACGGAAACCAATTTTTCAGATAATGTGATATACATAAATGATGTTCCCTATGCATATGGTGCATATTTTAAAAAATATTTCCTTAATGATTCCATCGTGAATAAATCCGGAAAATTCCTTCTTGCCGATGATGGAGTTGTTCAGGTTCTCACAGATGGTGAAGTTGAAGATATTCAGTATGCTTATCTCATTGCAACAGCACACGGAAAAGGACTTGACAATTCCATAAAAGCAAAAGTTCTCACACAAAAAGGCGAAGTCAAAGTAATGACATTTGCCGAAAAGATTAATTTTAACGGCACAGTAACCGATTCAAAAAATCTTGGCTCATCCATTTTTGGCGATGACGGAAAAGGAAAAGAGCAGCTTGTAAGAATGTCATTCACAGTTGACAATGTCATAAAAATGATTGACACAAATGACAACAAGTTTGGTGTACTTTCTGGAAACGAAAATGTATATGACAGTCTTTCTCAATACAAATTCCCTGACTGGTCAAATATCATATACATTCCCGCAACATCAATGTTTGTTCCTCATTTCAGAGTAGCATCATCTGCTCCCATATTCCTCATTGCAACAGATGAAAGTATTCCTGAAGAAAGAAGATACAGAGTATCCGATAAATCATATATTGCAACAGAACGGACAAAGGTCGTATATCCCGACACTCCCGAAAACGCCGCAAACGGATATCAGATAGCATATTTTTATGATGTAACCGCAAACGGTGATATGAATGCAATGGTAATATATAATAAATCGGGAACTCAAGCCCTTGCAGGTTTTGAAGCAAAACACGGTGTTGTATATTCTGCAAGACGTGCCATAGACACAGAAGGCGACAGCGGACTTGCAGTCACAGTTTTTTCGGATGGAATGTATACTCGTTATTTCATCTCTGACGAAAGTGTTCTCAAACCCAATTCAGAGGGTTACACATTCGACAACCCCGGAATCCAAAAAGGTGACTACATCAGATTCAGCGCCAATATGGATAACAAGATGAATGCTATGACAAGAGTATTTTCTATAGATTCAAAAACCGTGGTTTCAACCGGTATCAACCGTTACAGCGGTGAATACTACTATGGACCTGTATATTCCAAAGGTGACGGACTTGTAAATATGATGCCTGAAAATGCTCCCTATTCCTATACAGACATAACAAATTATTCGGCTCGTTTTTCATTCCTTGTTCCGTCAAATGTCTCTGTATATGATTCGGAAACCGGAGATATATATGAAGGAACAATAAATGAAATTATGCCCTATATATCAAACCCGGGAAATCCCAGTAAGATTTTAATAAAGACAGCAAACAATGGTTCGGTAGAACAGTTTGTTATATATAAATGATAAGAAGAGGTGAAAATATGAAAAAAATAATATCATTAATACTGTGTACTCTTCTTTGCACATCACTTATTCCGGCAAATCTTTCATTTGCAGCAGCCATTTATTATGTAAATGAATCCTTCAATGATTTCCCAACCTACATGATTCCCGATGCCTATGAGGTTTCCGGTGACGGAATATATATTGAAGAATATAAAAAAGAAGATAAAGGACTTGCATTGCTTCTTGGAAAGACACCTTCAAAACTTAGTTTTGCAGTTACATCAGGAAATAAATTTGCAATATCTTTTGATATCAAATATACAAATAAACCCGTAACGGGTTCTGTTGAAGTAAAAGATGGAGCAGGCACAGCCATAAAACTCATTAACTTTTCAAAAGACAGCCGTGTTACCGCATCAAACGGATATCCTCTTGGAGGATATAATGCATCCAAAATGTCAAATATCACGGCTGTATATGATGGAACAACTTCCACCTGCGATGTGTATCATAATGGAAAATTCATATGTGATGACCTGAAAGTAAAAGGGAAAGCTCTCACAAATCTTGTGTCTGTAACGTTCAACTTTGTTTCAGATAATCCCGGTGAATTTATTGTTCTGGATAATATCAATGTTTCTGATATATATTCCAAGAACCATCCCGTAACAGAATATTCCGACCTTGAAATGGAAAAACCCGATCTTAAAATCGAAAAGACAGTAGGGGATGTGGTTCTTTCCAACACAGATTTCGAACAAAATATTCCATATAACCTTTCATATAATATAGGTAATATTATTGAACAAAGAAAAGAAGCAAACGGCAACACCGCAGTATATTTTGAAAGAACAAACAAAGGTGACTTCCATATGACCGGAAACGGTGTTGGAGCAATTGACTCAGACTGTGTTGTATATGAATTTGACTTTATGAGTCTCCATGAAAAGTCCGTATTCAACTTTGTTTTAAGAGATGAACTCGGAAACACTCCTGTCTTTGCATCTCTTGCCCCAGGACCCACATTCTATGCCGGTGGCATAAAACACACAATTGAACTTAACAAATGGTATCATTATGCCGTAATGGTAGACACCTATGACAGAGTGGCAGACCACTACTTTGAAGGTAAAAAGGTAAATACAACAGAACTTGCTGCAAATGTAGGATATGGTTGCGCCCTTGATGCAATGCGTATTCATGCAACAATCTATGGTCAGGGCGGAACTTTAGTTACCACCGAAGATCCCATAAAGTTTATGATAGACAATATGAAAGCCTATGAAGGCAATGCTCCGAGAGACGACATCGGAACAGCCGAAAAAGTTGTTAAAATCACAAATAAGAGCATATTCCCAAGTGAATATATGGAGAAAAAACTCCTTGGTTCAAATATTGCCATTCACAAAAGATCAGGCGTTGTCTATGACGGCACCAAAAAGACTATTTTAAAAAATACTCCCTACACCGAAAACGGTAGTGTAATGGTAAATGCAGATGAACTCGATTCTGTTCTTGCACAAAATTCAGGTCTTTCGGGTGATGTTATCCTCAATGACTATGCCCGTGCAATAGGAAAAGTTGTAACAGTTGGCAAAAGTGATGTCAACGATGGTCTCATTGTTCTTGCAAACGGCAATTTTGATATGCCCGATGATGCTGAAACAATGCAGAAACTCAACAACTTTGTCTTTAACTTAAGACCAACTCCCGAACAGGTGCTTGAAATCTATGAAAAGTCTCCCAATAAAGACAAACATCCAAGAATTCAGGCAACAGCGGAAGATTTTGCAAGAATCAGAGAAGAAGTTAAAACAAATCCCACAAAAGAACTCTGGGCGAAAACAGTAATTGCAGCAGCAGATGGAATGATAACTCCCGATGTCAAACCCATAAAATATGAACTCCGTGACGGCGTTCGTCTTCTTTCTGTAAGCCGTGAAGTTTTAGCAGAAATGTATACCCTCGGTATGGCATACCAGCTTACTTTAGATAAAAAATATGCTGATCGTGCCTGGGTTGACCTTGAAGCAGTTTGTGACAAGTTCCCCGATTGGCATCCTATTCATGATATTGACCTCGGTGAAATGTCAGCAGCCGTTGCCATTGGTTTTGACTGGATGTATGATGCATTCACAGATGAACAAAGAGAAATAATGGCAAAAGGCATATATCAGAACTGTCTCTATGACGGCGCAATGGGATTCCAGACAAAGAATGCTCCCACAGGCGGATATTCACTCATTGCCGATAACCACAACGTTGTAACAAATGGTGGTATGTCAATGTGTGCAATGGCATTTTTGGAATACTGGCCAACAGAATGTTCTTATATAATAGCAAATGCTATGAGAGCAGTAGACAATATGATTCCTGCTTTTGCTCCTGATGGTGCATGGTATGAAGGCCCACACTATTGGGAATACACAATGCAATATACAGCAAAGATGCTTTCATCTCTTGAAACTTGCTTTGGCACACCCATGGGACTTGACAAAAACGAAGGTCTTGATACCTCTGCAGACTTTATGATATACATGCAGTCATCAAAAGGTATATATAACTATGGTGACGGTCAGCAGCTTAATGTATATCCCCCCGAACTTCTCTGGCTTTCCAAAAAATATGGAAACAAGAGCATTGCGACAAAACTTCTTGATCTTGTGGACGGAAAATTCTCAAACACTGCAGCCCATGCGCTCGCTCTTATATGGTATGATGTAACCGCCGGAGACGCACCAATCACCCTTGAACTCGACAGATTATATAAAGGTGAAGACACACTTGTTATGAGAAATAACTGGAAAGAAAAAGATTCACCATTTGTTGGAATTCACGCCGGATATTCAAACATTTCTCACTCACAGCTTGACGGTGGTAGCTTTATCTATGACTACGGCAACGTGAGATGGGCAAAAGATCTGGGTATGCACAGTTATAACGTACAAGGATACTGGGATGTTGAAGGAAACGATGCAATGAGATGGCAATACACCTACAGCCGTGCCGAATTCCACAACACCCTCGTTGTTAACCCCGATGCTTTGGCAGACCATCAGTATGACAGCTATGCTCCTCTTACTCTTGTTTCTTCAAAACCGAGAGGAACAATTGCAACAGTTGATATGACTCAGCTTCTTCACGATGTTTCATCTGCTGTAAGAGGGTTCAACTTCACAGACAACAGAACATCACTTGTTATAAGAGACGAAGTTAATCTCAAAAAACAATCAGATGTATACTGGTTCATGATGACAGATGCCGAGGTTTCATGTGATGAAAAGGGTGCAACCCTCATTCAGGACGGAAGAAACTTAAGACTTGATTTTGTATCAAACGTTAAAGGTGAAATCTCCTGCGACGTTGCAAAACCCCTTCCAACAAGTCCAAATCCTGATGGAAACTCAACAACAAAATCAAAACGTATAATGATCAAACTATCAGGAAATGGTCAGATCAGCCTCACAGTAAAACTCACACCTGATGATGCAGTAGCACCATCACCCGTATCAGCATACGATATTCCAATCACTTCCTGGTCAGTTCCCGACGGTGAGCTTCCTGTTTCACCATCCATTGAATCAGTTGTTATCAATAATGAAACAGTTGATGTGACATCCAAAAATATCATATATCCATATATTGAAGGAAGTCTTACAGCAGTTCCCGATATTAACCTCTATGCACCACAATATAATGTAAGCATAGAAAAAGGTACTTCTCTTACAGAACCTTCAAAAATCATACTTTCTGATAAGTCAAATCCGGATTATAAAACCACATATTATGTAATGTTCAAAATGATTCCAAAACCCAGGGAGTTTGACGGACATAAATCTCATGCTATCTATTCAGTAACAGCAAGCGAGGAACCACAGCCGGAAAATGGTGCTATCAATCTGATTGACGGTGACCTTTCCACAAGATGGTCGGCAGAAGGTGTAGGACAATATGTAATTGCAGACCTTCGTGAAGTTAAGAAGATAAATAAAGTTGCACTTGCATTCTTCTCAGGTGACACAAGAAGCACAAGAATCAAAATCCTCGTTTCCGAAGACGGCATAAACTTCACAGAACTCTTTGCCGGACTTTCAAATGGAAAAACCAATGATCACGAACTCTTTGACATCGGAACTCAATATGCTCGTTTCGTCAAGATTGAATGTAACGGTAATACCGAGCAAGCCTCCGGAGGCTGGAACTCAGTGACCGAATTTGTTGTGATGGAAACGAAATGAGGGTTATGAATATGTACGAAAAAATAAACAGCAAGTACATTTCTATAATACTTCTCATATCATTCCTATTCACCATGTCAACAATTTGCCCAATCAGCGGACTGTCGTCAGACAGTCTCCTGATTGCTCAAAGCTTCTCTCTTGACGGAAGTCTCAGCATCAGAAGTGCCTACAGTCACATTTCATTTGTTCCTGAAACAAATGCATCTGCACCGGTTTTGACAGGACGCTATGACCGAAGCAATGTTTTCTATGTGGATGATATTCCCGAAGGTGTAAATTGTACGCACACATCAGGAAAAAAATTCACAGTAGCAAATGGAGCAAATGATTTCGCATTTGAAACCTACATATATTATGATGGTGATGCTCGTCCGGCGATTAATGCTATGTGGGATGATACTGCAGGCGCCTCGGTTCTTTTTGCAGTGGACTCCGACGGATACTGCATGTATAACAACGGCGGAACAACCACCAAATCTAATGTATATCTTGAAAAAGGCAAATGGCATAAAGTAAGCATATTTTATGAAAATCAAAGACTAAGATTCACCATAAAAATCAATGGAATCACCCTTACCAACATGACATACATGTATAACAGTTCATGGGCATCGTCACTTTGGTTTGGCGTAAGTTCAGCATCAGGCAAAGGTATGGTTGCATATGACGATTTCATAGGCTATCACAACGGATATGTTCCTCCTGAAAACGAAGATTCAGTCAGCGTTTTGTCGGACATCAGTATCATCACATCAACAAGCGGTGATAAAGTTGCGGTAAAAGCGGAACAATTCCCCGTTGATTCATATCTTGTTGCTGTAGCCTCATATGAAGGAAATATGCTGAAGGAAGTTGATACTCATATTTCCACCAAAGACGACGCACCATTTGTCGGAGTCAAAATAGGAACAGACTATACCTATAAAATTTTTGCATGGGAAAGTGGAAAATTAACTCCGCTTGACTCTTCTGTAACATTCAATAATGACACTCTTTCAACCAAAGAAAGAATCGGAACCTATGTTATGATGAATGCAGATTTTGAAGAAAACAATCCTCTCAATCTCTATCATAACTATGGAAATATAATAGAAAGAAGAAAAGATTCCGACGGAAACACAGTCATGTATGTACAGCGGCAAAACACAGGTGACTTTCACATGAGTGCAACTGCTGTTGAACCTTATGATTCAGAATACACAGTATATGAATTTGATTTTAAAGTCCTTGATGAAAAATCCGTATTCAATTATGTGTTCAAAGACGAATACGGAAATGTTTGTAATTTTGCATCCTTATCACCGGGATTGAAATTTTATTATGCAAATTGTGTAGAAAATCTACAAAAAAATACATGGTATAGATTTTCAGTTGTTGTAAACACAAAAGACAGATCGGTAGATTATTATTTTAAAGGCAAAAAAAGAGATACCCAACGTTTATACGATAGTTTTGCCCCTGACGGAATAATAAGCCTTGCAAGAATACACGTAACAATCTATACTGCAGGCGGAACGGCATCTGCATCAGACCCGGTGGAGTTTATGATAGATAACTTCCGCATATATGAAGGCAAGAAGCCCCAAAAAGAAGTAGGGGAGACAATAGAGGAAGTCAGATATAACGGAAGAAGCATCTTCCCGTCTGACTCTCCCGAAAGGTCGCTTTTGAAAAACTCATATGCCATACACAAAAGGAGCAGCGTGGTATATGACGGTGAAAATAAAACCATTATGAAAAATGGTGTCTATGAAGCCGAAGGGAAAACATGGGTTGATGCAAACGAACTCGATTCCATATTAAATGAAGAATCAGGACTTTCGGGAAGAGTGACCATTGAAACCTATGCAGATGCAATCGCCAGGGAAGTGACGATTGCAGATTCAAAAGTAAACTCAGGACTCATAGTTCTGTCAAAATCGGGATTTGATATTCCGCAAGATGAAGAAGAACTTCAAAAACTGAATGACTTCATCTTTAACTTAAGACCGGATAGCGACTATGTTTTAAAAACCTATGAACAATCGCCTCTCTATGGTGTTCATCCCAGAATTCAGGCATCAAGAGCAGATTTTCAGCGTATATGGGATTCATATGATTATGACAAAAACATTCAATATTGGTCATCATCCGTAATTCAATCGGCAAACAGACTTCTTGGCAAAGCACCTCTTGAATATGAACTCACAGACGGCGTAAGACTTCTTTCAGTCAGCCGTGAAATGCTTTCAAGAATGTACACTCTCGGATTTGCCTATCAGTTTTCGGGCAATCAGAAATACGTTGAACAAGCCTGGATTGACCTTGAAGCGGTTTGCACAAAATTTTATGACTGGCACCCCGTTCACGACATTGACCTTGGGGAAATGGCGGCAGCAGTTGCCATTGGCTATGACTGGATGTATCACGGATTGACACCCGAGAGACGCTCGCTTATAGAAAAAGGCATCTACAGAAAAGCGCTTTCCGAGGCAACCTGGGGATTTCAGTCTTTCAACTCGCCCACAGGCTCATACAGTCTTTTGGCAGATAACCACAACGTTGTAACAAATGGCGGTATAGCAATGCTTTCTCTCGCATTTATGGATGTATACCCCGAGGAATGTGCACATCTTGTATCAAATGCGGTCAGAGCAGTTGAACATATGCTGCCATCCTTTGCTCCTGATGGAGCCTGGTTTGAAGGACCTCACTATTGGGAATACACAATGCAATACACATCAAAAATGCTCTCCTCCATGGACACAGCTCTTGGAACAGACTTCAATCTTTCTCTTGGAGAAGGCCTTCCCACATCAGGAGAGTTTATGATGTATCTCCAGTCCTCAACCGGAATATATAACTACGGTGACGGAATTCAGACAAGAGTCTATCCGGCAGAAATTCTCTGGCTTGCCAAAAAATATAACAATCCGGGAATAGGGAAAAAACTTCTCGAAATAACCGGAGCATATTTTGATGATTCCGAAGGAAGAGTTCTTGCAATGATTTTTAATACTTCCTCGGATTCACAAGCAACAGAACTTTCCATAGATAAATTATATGAAGGCGAAAATGTTCTGGTAATGCGTAAAAACTGGGAAAACGACGGTTCTGCCTTTGTTGGAATCCACGCAGGCGAAACAAACATAGCCCATTCGCAACTTGATGGCGGAAGTTTCATATATGACTATGGAAACATTCGCTGGGCAAAAGACCTCGGCATGAATGGCTATAATGTCCAGGGCTACTGGGACGCAGATGGTGATGATGCTAAGAGATGGACATATTTCAGAAGCCGTGCAGAATCACATAACACAATTGTGGTAAACCCCGGAAGTCTTTCAGACCACATAACAGACAGTTTTGCAAAACTGACAGTAGTCAAAGCAAATGATAATAGTGCAATAGCAACTGTTGATATGACCGAGCTTCTAAGAGATGTCAACAGTGCAAAACGTGGATTTTTCTTCACAGACGACAGAACGTCTCTTGTTATAAGAGATGAAATAACTCTCACAAAAACATCTGATGTATATTGGTTTATGATAACAGATGCTGAAGTAACCATCACAGAAAACGGAGCAGTTCTTACTCAGGGCGGAAAAACTCTCAACCTTGAATTTGCATCAGATGTCAGTGCCGAAATATCTTCAGACATTGCAAAACCTCTTTCCACAAGCCCGAATCCTGACGGCAATTCCGAGGAAACTGCAAAGAGAATTGCCATAAAACTTACAGGAAACGGAAATGTAAATCTCACAGTGAAACTCACACCCCAAGATGTGGAAGGAACGCCTGTTTCCAATTATCATAAGCCCATTTCCGAATGGTAACATTATTATAAACATATCGCATTACTAACAAAATGCGAAAGGCTTCCCCTTGGAGGGGAAGCTGTCACCGCAAGGTGACTGATGAGGTGTCTTACTAATAACAGACACAAAATTACTCTTCTTTCAGTTCGGCGTAACTTGAAAGTCATAAAGGAGGAAAATATGAAAAACAAAAACATACTAAAACTGATACTGTCTTTGATAGTCATTACAATGATTTTATCATCAGTATCAATCGGTGCTTTTGCAGATACTGAATACTTCGTTGAAAGTTTTGCCGGTGGCGGAATTTCCATCAGACCTGCCTATTCTCACATAAAGTATATTGCGGAAGATGCAGAAGAAGCCATAATTCTCCCCGGTAGGGAAGATACATCAGCGGTATTCACAGTAGGCACAAAAACAGTCAACGTAACCCATACATCAGGTATGAAATTTTTCGTTCCCAATCCTTCAAAAATGTTCACTTTTGAAATGAGTGTCTATTTTGATGGAGGCGCACGCCCATCAATGAGTGCTATGTGGGACGATGACCTGACAGCATCAACACTTATAAAGGTGGATGAAGAGGGCTATGTGTGGTACAACAACAGCTCATCAACGTTAAAATCCGATGTGGTTTTGATGCCCGGCACATGGAACATCTTTGCCATAAGCTATGATCCGTCACGTCTCAGATATTCGCTCTACGTCAACGGAACTATGATAGGCAATATGACCTATATGTACAATCAGGCTCAGGCAGATGAGGTGTGGGTAGGTGTTGCACCCATTAGTTCAGACGGACGTGTTGCATATGATGATTTCAGAGGGTACTATGGTGCATATGATGCATCATCCGTTCTGGTTCCCTCAATTTCCTCAACATCTGAATATGCAAGAATTGATGGCGGAAATATAGTTTATGAAAATACGCAGTTTGACTCTCTCTCTTCTCTTGAAGAAGTTTTGGAAAAGTCAAATGTGGACAAATCGGTATTATTTACAGATTCTTCCATGAAAAATGAATCACAGGGTGAAATAGGGGACGGATATGTGTATGTGATCACTTCTTCTTCCGGTATCTCAAAAATATACACACTCAAACTCCCTGCCTTAAACGTTGATTATATATCTTTTCAAGATGCAGAAGCAGATCTTTCAGTATCAAGTTATGTAACTTATGACGGCATAATTCCCAAAAATGCAGTAATGGTAGTTGTCACAAAAGATGAAAACGGAAGAGTTGAAAAACTTTTTGCAACAGAAGCAAAAGAAGTTTCATCATCTCCTGCATCATTTGAAATAACACTGGAAAACTGTGCAGGAAAGATGGCGGAAGCATTCTTTATTGACGGATGGGACAGCAGAATATCATATCAGGCTGTTACACATAAAAATTAAAATATATAAGGAGGAAGAAAAGTAATGAAAAATGCAAGAAGATTAATTGCAATGCTTATGAGTGTTTTCTTTCTGATTTCGCTCATACCAACTATTGTTTTGGCAGATGTAACTGATATATCAAATCAGTATGGCGTTGGTGTAAACAGAATAATTCTTACATCAGCAAAACACCCACACATTACATCAAATGCAAGTGTTGGTGGAATTGGCGGAAAATCCATTGATGACACAGCCTATGTATTCACAGCAGGAGAAATTCCGGAAGGAGCCACTGTATATAGCGGTACAGCCGGTGCTGAATATACAGGGCTTACCTACAACGACTATGTTTTTGAAGCAAATGTTTACTTTGATGGTGGAGCAGAAGCAACTGTAAACTATCAATATGAAGAAACAGGCTACAGACTTCTTCACTTCAAATCTGATGGAACTCTTGAATATAACAACAATGGTACAATGACTGCCTACACAAGTAAATTCACACCCGGTCAGTGGCACAGAGTTGTTGTGTGGTTTGATGCAGCAGACGGCACAAGTTCAAGAAGCAGACACAACATTTATGTTGACGGAATTCATATCACAGAGATGTGTCCATGGATGAATTCGACTCAAAATCAATACAAGGCAATTGTATCAGGTATCTATGCACCGACAAGTGAAAATGGTATAGTTGCGTTTGACGACTTCAGGCTCTATTATACCGGTGCAGACTATACTCCTGATGAAAACGATGCAATTGTAACAAACAGTTCTGACAGTCTTGTGTTTGATTCGGAAACAAAAACCATTAAATATGATGGATCTGTATACACATCCAATGATGAAATCATTACAGCCGTAAAAGCTGCAACAAATGCAACATATGCAAACATTATGGAAGATGGTACCATGGTATTCACTTCTCCTAATGGTAATACATATTCATATTGGTATGTAAGATCCATGAATTTTGAAGACTCAATTTTTTCAAAATATTATGGTGATGGGGCAGGATTTGCTGTAAGAGGAGACAGAGGATATACCAACATTACATATAATGGTGAAACCAATGAAACGCTTGGCGGAAGAGTTGGAACATCATATATGATTACAACAACAGCATTACCCACCATAAAAACACTTACCACAAATGGTATGAAGTATATTCCCGACACAACAAAGAACCATACCTTTGAAACATCTGTATATTATGAAGGTAATTCATACCCTGCAGTAAACACCATGTGGGATGATGATCTTGCTGCTTCGAACCTTCTTAAGGTTGGCGAAGATGGATATGTATACTATAACAACAATGGAACCACAACAAAATCATCCGTTCAGGCAAAACCCGGCGAGTGGCACAGAATGGTTATTGAATACCAAAAGGGAAATGGAAGATATGCACTTTATTTCGACGGAATTTTGTTGACAAATAATACAAAAAGTTACACAGCTGCTCAGGCTGATGAATTCTGGATCGGAACTGCATCAAACAGCCATTCCGGAAGAACAGCATATGCTGATTTTGTAGCATATTACAGTACATATATTCCTGACGAAGATGATGCAATTTACACAGAAAATTCTATGGATCTTTCCTTTGATACAAACACAAAAGTTATTTCCTATAACAAATATACATATGCAACAACCGAAGCTCTCTTGGATGCTGTAAAAGCAGTCGCAGGATGCACATATGCAACAGTTATAGGTGATGATACTCTTGTGTTCACATCACCAAGCGGTAAAGTTTATGCATACTACAAAATCAAAGAAATGACCGATGATGATGTGATGATCGGAATGATTGGTCTTTCGTCAAATTCCTCTCTTGTTTATGTTCTCGATTCTTCTGTGGCTGTTTTGTCTCACGCTCTTGACAGAGATTACTATACAGATTCTGATGAAGTGATTTCAACCCTTTCTTCATCAAAAGGATATACCCTTTCATATGTTGATGCAGACAAAAATGAACTTGATGGTATTGATGCAACTGTAACTGATGGTTATATCAAAGCAACCAAAGATGAAAACATTTTCTATATTCCTGTTGAAACAAAAGGTAAGGTAAACACAGATATCACAAAATCGCCTGCGGGTGTTTCATATGTTCTTGATAACGACCGTTCTGCATACGTAAAACAGAGCACCACTTCAAACGCATCGATCGGCGGTGTCAGTGCAGAAGATATTGACTATGTTATCACAGCAAATAATGTTCCTGAAGATATACTTAATAGTCAACCCGATACCGTAGGTTTTTGGTATGCAAATCTCTCTTCCATTCCAACAACTTTTGAAATGAGTGTATTTATGACAGGTGATACCGACTTTGCAGTAAACTATGGATACGAAGATAATGGTTATCAGATTCTTATTATAGAGGATGATGGTACTGTTAAATATAACTATAACTCACACGGGAATTTAGTTACTGCTCCAATTAAGGTAGAAGTAGGAAAATGGCATAAAATTGCGGTAGTTAAAGATAGTTACAGAAACAGATACCACTTGTATGTAAATGGTAATTTATTAACCGATAAGACATTAAACGCAAGCAACGCAACAGTCATGTTTGGTATGGGTAAGGATTCAACAAACGGTACAGTTGCCATTAAAGATTTCAAGAGTTACTATGGTTATTACAATTACATCGATGTTGTAAGAGCAGAAAACGGAAAAATCATAGCATCAGTTGATTCTGATCTTTTAGATGGTGAATGTTTCTTTGCTCTCGCTGAATATGCAGATAGCGAAATGGTAAATCTTGCACCCGCAACCATTACAAAAGCAAACAACAAATCTGTAACACTTGATTTTAATGCAGAAAGCACCTATAGAGCATTCCTTTGGAAAAATGATGCATCTGCTCCAATTGCAACAAGTGTTTACTATAGATAATAAAAACATATAAATAACGAAAAGCATTAAATAGAAAAATAAATAAGTTTATCGCACAGATTGTAGTTCAATCTGTGCGATAGGCGATTTTAAAACCTGACATAAGGAGGCAATAAAATGTTTAAAATCACTAAAAAATCAATAGCAGTCCTTATGAGTGTTTTCTTTTTGATTTCACTTATTCCCGTTAGTTCATTTGCAGATGATGCTACTGCAATTTCCACATACTTTGGAGAAAATGCCACACAATCCATCAGAACATGGAACGGCTACAATCACATTACCTATTCTCAGGAAAGTGCAACACCCATTGGCGGAAGGGAAGACACTTCTTCTGTTTACACAGTTGGTGCAATTCCTGAAGGAATTACAGTAAAACACACAAGCGGTCACAAATGGACTCCCGATGCAACACAGAATTATACATTTGAAATGAGTGTATACTTTGATGGAACAGCATATCCTGCAGTTAATACTTTGTATGATGACGAACTTCCCGTAAGCTTGCTTATGAAAGTAGGGCAAGATGGATATGTATATTATAACAATAACGGAACAACCACAAAATCAGATGTAAAGCTTGCATCAGAAGCATGGCATAGCCTTGTGATTGAATATCAGACATCCCGCGGAAGATTTGCAATTTATGTTAATGATGAAAAAATAACAGAAAACACAACATATTACAACTCAACACAGACAGATGAACTCTGGATTGGTGTTGCATCCCACAGTGCAAACGGACGTGTTGCATATGATGATTTCAAAGCATACTATGGTGCATATGTTCCCGATGCCAACAGCACAATTATAACAAACGATACAGACTATCTTAAATTTGAAACCGAAAAAGAAACTATAGCATATAACCCTGATGTATATACCACTCCTGCATCGCTTGCAGAAGCAATCAAAGATGCAACAAGCAGTAAATATGTTAAAATCTTTGAAGATGCAACACTTTCAACAGAAGCAAGTATTCTTTCCGATGAAAATGTTGCCCAGTTTACATCACCCAACGGTAAAACAGTTGTTCAATGGAAAATAAGAGCAATAAATACAGATGCAAATTTAATTTCAAATGCCTTTGGCTATGACAGAGACGGAAATGCGATGGCAGTATACAAAGACTCCAGAAACTCCAACATCACCTGGTCTGAAACAACAGGCGGTCTTGGCGGAAAGGCAGAATCTGACAAATCTTTTGTATTTTCTGCATCTGAAATCCCAGCAGGTGCCGCAAATAAATCAGCCGGCGTAAAATATGCATCTCTTGACTGGACCAAAGATTATGTTTTTGAAATGAACATTTTGGTGGACGGCGCAGACGCAACAGTTAACTTCCAGTATGAAGATAACGGTTATGAAATCGTAAAACTTCTTTCTGATGGTACAGTAGTATATAGGAAGAATGATACATATGTTGAGTATCCCACAAAATTTGAAACCGGAAAATGGCACAGACTCGTAATCTGGTTTGACGGAGCATCTGATAACGGCAATCCCAGAAGAAGACACAGTATATATCTTGATGGCGAAAAACTTACAGAAGACGGAAAATATATGTCAAATGCCGCAGCTCTCATTATGCCCGGCATAAATGCTGCAACAAGTTCGGAAGGTATAGTTGCAATTGACGATTTCAAAGCATACTATTCTGACAATGACTATACACCAAATACAGCGGATATGGTTGTAACAGAGAACACAAGTGCTTTAACTTTTGATACAATGTCAAAAACATTGACATACAATCCTTATGTATATGCAGACCTTGCATCTCTCATTCAGGGCATAGAAGATGCAACACAGAGCAAATATACTGCAGTTTTTGCAGATTCAGATCTTTCTGTAAAGGCTGATGAACTCACAGAAGACTGCACACTTGTATTCACATCACCCAACGGCAAATCCTATGCATATTACACCTTGGCGGCAATGAGTGATAATGAGGCAGTAATGAAAGCAGTTTCACTTTCTTCTGATTCAGTACTTGTTCATGTTACAGCTGATTCTGTAGCTGCTCTTTCCCATAACACCGATAGTGATTACTACTTAAATTCAGAAGCATTCATCGAAGCTCTTTCATCTGCTGAAGGATATACATTAGAATATGTTGATGCAGATAAAAATGAACTTGGAACAAGAGAAGAAATTCAGGATGATGAAACAGTTTTAGTTCCTGTTGTTGACCCATCCGTAACAGATGGATATGTAAAAGCAACAAAAGGGGATAATGTTTTCTATATTCCCGTAGTAACCAGAGCAAGTGATAATACAGATTTTGAAAAATCACCTGCAGGCACATCTGTTGTATGGAAAAATGATTATTCATCATATTTGTCAGCAACCACAGAACCCACAGAATCAATAGGCGGAAAACCTGCATCAGACATCGATTGTGTTATATCTGCAACCTCTGAAATCCCTGAGGGCACAATGGTTAAAACAACAGGTGTTAAATATGCATCACTTCCGTTAATCCCTACAACATTTGAAATGAATGTTTTCATCGATGGCGATGCAGAATTTGCAGTTAACATTCAGTACAGAGAAGATATGTATAACGTTTTAAGAATTAAACCGGACGGAACTATTGTATATACATACAAGAACTTCGGTAACATTATGACATCCCCCTTCAAAGCAGAATCAGGAAAGTGGCACAAAGTTGCAATAACCTATGATGTTCAGAGAACAAGATGTCATATCTATGTTGACGGAAATCTCATTACAGATACAACACCTCCTCTGACTGCAAAAACAATTATGATTGGTGCCGGAAGCGGAACTAAAAACGGAAAAGTTGCAATAGCAGACTTTGTTAACTACTATGGTTTCTATAACTACATCGACGTTGTAAGAGCAGAGGGTGGGAAAATTACTGCAACAGCAGATGATGATATAATAAACGGTAACTGTGTATTTGCACTTGCTGAATATGATGGCGGAAAAATGGTTGCAATCAGCCCCAATTGGGAAAATGCACAAGCAACTCTTGACTATAACCCCGACCACACCTACAAAACATTCCTCTGGAACAGTGAAAATGCAGCTCCTGTAGCAAAAGCAGTATATTACAGATAATTTTAATACCACAGATTTAATAAGGAGACTACCTATGATTATTCCTCAACCACGAGTAGAGATGTACCATGATGGTACATACAAAATGAAGAAAAAGGCAGACACAATTGAACTCATCAGCCTTTACAACATCTATAAAAACGGTAATGAAGATGTTGAAATCAAAATCGTAAAAACCCTTGGCGTGGATGACTATGATATTGACATCACAGAAGATGGAATCAAAATAACAGCATCAGGCGATTGCGGTGTTTTCAGAGCGGTTTCATCTCTTCGTCAGATTATAAGATATAACGGAGATTCACTTCCTTTCTGTACCATTAAAGACAGTCCGGACTTTGAAAAACGTTCCTATCTTTTCGACATCAGCTGCGGAAGAATGCCGACTGTTGCAACATTCAAAAGACTCATTGATATGCTTGCAGACCTTAAGTATAATGAATTTCAGATATATCTGGAAGGCAGATGTTTCCAATATGAAGAGTTTGCAAAATATACTGAAGAATTCGAATGTCTGAATGCAAAAGATATGGAAGAACTTGATGAATACTGTGCACAGCGTTTCATTGACTTTATTCCGAACCAGAACAGCTTCGGACATCTTGGAGAATGGCTCAGTCTTGATGATTTCAAACATTTGAGAGTCGGAAATGATGAAGTCAACACAGCAACCATCAATCCTCTCCTTGACGAATCCTTTGATTTTATTGACAAGTTCTGCTCATCACTTCTTCCTCATTTCCGTTCAGAATATATGAACATCGGTTTTGATGAAGCGGTGGGCCTTGGCAAATATCAGCTTGAAGAAATCTGCAAAGAAAAAGGCGCAGACAATGTCTTCATGGATTGGTTAAATAAACTTGCAGATCATGTGAGAGAAAAATACGGCAAAAAAGTTCAGTTCTGGGCAGATATGGTCTATGACTCTCCCGATGCCTACAAAAGAGTTCCCGAAGGTGCAATTGCTCTTAACTGGGGATATGATATGATAAAATCCTCAATGATGGAAAGACATTGCTACGACCTGTGGCAGCATAACATTCCTTTCTATGTATGCCCCGGAAACTCAAACTGGCTTTCAACCACAGGCAGATTTGATGTTATGAGTTTTAACTTAAGAACCGCAGGTGAAATGGGTGTCAAATATGGAGCAAAAGGTTATATGCTCACAGACTGGGGATGCGGCGAAGGTCATCACCACTTCCCTGTATGGGGATTTATCCCAATGGCTCTTGCTTCAATCTATAGTTGGCATGTTGGTGTGAAACAGCATGGCGGATGGCTTAAAAATGAGAATATCAGAGCATCATGGAAATATGTTGATGATTTCATTTTCGACGGTGCCCAGGTTTCAGAATGGCTCTACAGACTCCAGATGTACTATCATATGGAACCTGAAAAGGTACATTCCGCATCCTTTGCTTGTCACGGACTTGTAAGAACACTTCTTGATACAAATGTTGCACCATTCTATGATCTCAAAGAAGTAGGAGATGTTTTCTATTTTGAAAATGTACTTCAGTATATGAACAGATGTATTGAAGGTGTATCCAAGGTGGATTTTGATGAGCATTACAAACGTCAGGTGCTCATAAATGCTAATATGGTAGTCCTTGGCACAAAATTGTCAATTGTTAAATATAATCAGACAGTAACAAAAGATGAGGCGGAAGCTCTCAAAAAGGATATTGACGATATAATCAGAGAATATGAAGCACTCTGGCCATTAGAGAACTATCCTGAAAAGAGAGACTGGTTCCCCAACTACATTTTGGAAAGAAAGAAAGAACTTGACGTTTTAATAAAATAAGATTATAATAAACAGGCAGTCTCCGAATGAGGCTGCCTGTTTAAACTTTGAGCAGATTGGTGAGATATAAATTGGAGTTTAACTCACTGATTGATTTTCAATCAGTGAGAATGAAATGCACCTTATGGTGCATGAAATGAAACCTTCGGTTTCATGAAATAGTGCTTCGCAGAATGAAATGACTGCTATGCAGACATTATGGAAAAAAATCGCTTTGGCGAGTTTTAACTTTAATGAATTCCAAAGGAATTCATATCATGACAACTGCGTTGTCATTTCATGGCGAAGCCATTTCATGTGCCGAAAGGCACATTTCATTCGGTGAGTTTGCAAAACAAACTCACCGCTAAACTCCAATTTATTTCAAAAATACAATAATTCATTTTGAGGTAATCCCTTATGAACATCATATATGAAACAAAAGATATCGTAATAATTGAAAAGAGTGTGGGCATATCATCCCAACATACTCAAAAAGGTGACGGACTTTCAGATATTCTTAAAGAAAAATACGGATATGCATCTGTCATAAACCGGCTCGACACCGTTGTGGGCGGTCTCATAATTTTTGCAAAAAATCAAAAAAGCGCATCCTATCTTTCAAAACTTTCCCAGGAAAGAGAGATAGACAAAACATATCTTGCTGTGGTTGAGGGCATACCCCAGGAAAAAGAAGGTATCTTTGAAGACCTTCTCTACAAGGATTCTTCCAAAAACAAATCCTTTGTGGTCAAAAGAATGAGGAAAGGCGTCAAAAAAGCCTCTTTGGAATATGTTGTCAAGGAAACAGTTGAATGTGATGGAAAAAATCTTTCTTTAGTAATGGTGAAACTTCACACCGGACGTACTCATCAGATAAGAGTGCAGTTTTCATCAAGAAAAATGCCTCTTTTGGGCGACGGAAAATATGGCAGCAGGGACAACAGATGCAACGTGAGTCTTTGGTCACATAAACTAAAGTTCAAACTTTCTCCAAAGGCGGCTGAAGAAAAATTCACATCTTTTCCGCCAAAAGACACATATCCGTGGAATTTGTTTAATTTTTCGGATGAATAAATTTAATTTTTAGTAAAATTTGTGTTGACATTTCGTGATATAGGTGATATAATACCAAGGTAAAGCAAAGCAGAGGTCCACCTCTCACCTTATGGTTTAAACGCACTTGTAAGGTTAATACTTATTTTTCAAACAATAAGTGGGTGGATTTCGCCCACTTTTTTTAGTGCGAAATCTGTTAGTGCTTAAAAGTATTATGGAGGTGTTTTGTCATCAGTAACAAAGACTTGTTGATTAATGAAGAAATCAAAGACAAAGAAGTAAGATTAATTGATTCAGACGGCTCACAGCTCGATATCGTTTCAATTGATATTGCTATGAAAAAAGCTGAAGAAAGAGGAATGGATCTTGTAAAGATTGCTCCTCAGGCTAAACCGCCCGTTTGCAAAATAATGGACTATGGCAAATATCGTTTCGAAATGGCAAAAAGAGAAAAGGAAGCAAGAAAGAATCAAAAAACCGTAAGCGTCAAAGAAATTCAGATGCGACCGGCTATTGATGTTCATGATTTTCAGACAAAAGTAAATCATACCAAAAAGTTTTTAAGTTCAGGTGACAAAGTCAAAATCACAATTCGTTTCAGGGGTAGAGAACTTCATCACACAGAGCTTGGAACAGAACTTTTAGAAAAGTTTGCCCAGGCTATAGAAGACGCAGGTGTGGTTGAAAAAGGCGCTAAACTTGAAGGCAGAAATATGACAATGACAGTAGCACCGAAATAAGTCACTAATTTACAGTATTTAAAATTTTGGAAGGAGTGTAAAGAGATGCCTAAAATTAAAACTCATAGAGGCGCAGCAAAAAGATTCGGTCTTACCAAAAATGGAAAGGTTAAGAAAAATCAAGCTTTCAGAAGACACATTCTTACTAAGAAATCTACAAAGAGAAAAAGAGCTTTGAGAAAGCACACATATGCTTCAAAAGCAAATGCAGCTACAATCAAGAGACTGATATTGTATAAATAATATAGAGGGAGGCGTTTTAAAATGGCTAGAGTTAAAGGCGCTATGGCTACAAGAAAAAGACGTAAAAGAGTTTTAAAACTTGCAAAAGGTTATAGAGGTGCAAAAAGCAAATGTTTCAGAACCGCCAAACAGGCAGTTATGAAATCACTTGTATATGCATACATTGGCAGAAAACAGAGAAAAAGAGATTTCAGAAGACTCTGGATCACCAGAATCAGCGCTGCTGCTAAACTTAACGGAATCAACTATTCTCAGTTTATGAACGGTCTTAAAAAAGCAGGAGTTGACATCAACAGAAAGATGCTCTCCGAAATCGCTATTGCAGACCCTGCAGCATTCACACAGCTTGTTGAAAAAGCAAAAGCTGCTCTTTAATTAAAATCAAAAATGCTGTCTCACTAAAAAGTGGGACAGCATTTTTATTTCTTATTGAACAAATAAAACAAATTGGAATTTAATCGGTTTAATAAACCCACGCTAAAGAGCAAAAAACGTCCCCCTTGCCTAAAGGGGGATGTCAATCCGAAAGGATTGACAGGGGGATTCTCTTTACACAATCATTAGAAAACACAGCATTTGTGCATGTTTCTATGAATAATGAATCCTCCCGTCACG
>JAZONV010000130.1:0-2003 GCA_045654685.1 Clostridia bacterium
ACAAAGGAGTACAACTTTGAACAAGAAATATACCCCATATCTTATCGGACTCGGGATATTCACTTTATTGTTTGGCATATTCGTTGAACTTGCAGTACACGAAATAAATCCCGAAGATTTTTCAGTTCCGTATTATGCAAGTGTCGAAACAACTGAAATATCAACAGTTAAACCAACCGAAACAACAACCGTTACCGTATCCGAAACAACCGCAGAGATAACCACCGAAAGAATTACAGAGAAACCCAAAACCGAAAAGCTTTCAAGCCGTTCTGTCAGTAAAAAGACAAACGGCAAGAATTTCAGAATAACGGTTTACACTCCGTCAAGTGACGGCGGTAAATGGGGTTATGCAACATCTACGGGTGCAACATCTGAACATCTCAAAACTTGTGCCGTTGACCCCGATGTAATTCCTCTAGGAAGCATAATCGAAGTGAACGGAATACAGCTCAAAGCTGTTGACACGGGAAACGAAGTGAACGGAAATGTTGTTGACATCTTTTATGACGGCTCATCAAAAGAAGCTCGAGAGTGGATAAACGAGTTCGGTGAGTATCACGAAGTAACCATTATAGAATAGGAGGAATATTATGGCTGACAATACAAAAGGTGCTTTCAAGAGCGATAAAGAAAAGCTGAAAGAAATTACCGACAGTATCGAAAACGGCATAAAAGAATTGTTTGCTTCAGATAAATACAAACAGTATTTGCAGACAATGAGCCGTTTCCACAGATACAGTGTAAACAACCAAATGCTTATCTTTATGCAAAAGCCTGATGCTTCCCTTGTTGCAGGATTCAACAAGTGGAAGGATTCATTCGGCAGAAATGTCAAACGTGGCGAAAAAGGCATAAAGATTATTGCCCCTGCACCATTTAAAAAGAAGATTGAAAAAGAAAAACTCGACCCCGATACAAAACTTCCTATGCTCGATGAAAACGGACAGCCTATAAAGGAAGTTGCAGAGGTCAGCACATCAACATTCAAGGTTGTATCTGTTTTTGACGTTTCGCAGACCGAAGGTAAACCCTTGCCCGAACTCTCATCTGATTTAACCGGAAATGTGGAACACTACGATGCTTTTATGGAAGCTATCAAAAGAAGTTCTCCCGTACCTATTGCTTTCAAGCCTATTGAAAACGGTGCTGACGGATTTTTCAGTTACGATAATCAGAGTATCACTCTGCGAGAAGGAATGAGCGAAACACAGACGGTCTGTGCTGCAATTCACGAAATGGCACACGCAACACTTCACAATTATTCAAGAAGGAATAAGGATGAAACCGATGTTGAAAGAAAAGATCGTCACACAGAAGAAGTTGAAGCGGAAAGTATCGCCTATGCCGTATGTGCATATTACGGCATTGAAACAAGCGACAACTCATTCGGCTATCTTGCTTCCTGGTCGAGCGATAAAGAGCTGAAAGAACTGAAAGCAAGTCTTGAAACGATAAATAAGACTTCATCAGAACTCATTACCGCAATAGACCACAATTTCAAAGAGGTCTGCAAAGAACAAGGCATTGACCTTTCTGCAAAAGCAGACCCGATAACAGCACTTGCTACCGATCTTGACCGGTTTGCCTATGACTACGATACATACGATTATATTGACCGTGTAAGTGACCCACAGGGTAACATTAGTGACCTTGTGGGTAATATTTCAAGCGGAAATTGTTCAGGTGTTGCCGATTGGCTTCGTGGTATTATCAATGACAATACAGAATACAGCCAAACAGCACAATCGCTTTTGGACAGACTCACTCCGTATGTAAAAGATGAACCTATTGCAGAGCAGCAGGATACGGTAGAAATACCCGGTGTTGAAGAAAACTCAATGTCAGAGCTTCCCGACCCAACAATAACAGTTCAGATGATGGAAAACTACGGTTACACCGACAGCAATATGCTCCCGCTTTCAAAGGACAGAGCAAGAGAACTGATGGACAGAGATGTAACAGTTTACTGTCTGCATACCGATAATACCGAAGCAATGGTT
>JAZONV010000131.1:0-1690 GCA_045654685.1 Clostridia bacterium
ACACAGAACTGTGAGGTGAAATGCGTCTCACTTGTAGCGGATGAAAAGACTCTGTGCGAAAGATTATCAATGGATGTAGAAAGAGGTATTCGCTCTGAAGATGTAATTGAGAGAAGCATAGCAAGAATACCGATGTATCAAGCACTGGATACCATTAAAATTGATACAAACGCAAAGGATGTGGCTGTGATTGCCAATGAGATTAAGCAGTTGTAATACTGACAAATTCCAATTTATCGAACTGACAGCAACTGATAGTTGCTTGTTCAATATAACATTCAGTGATAGAATAACACTGAGGTGATAACAATATGGAAACTAAAGATATTATTCTTGAATTAAGAACTAAAAAAGGATTATCGCAGGATGAACTTGCAGAAAAAGTTTTTGTAACCCGTCAGGCAGTATCCCGTTGGGAGAATGGTGAAACCACACCTAATACAGAAACCCTGAAACTGTTGTCAAAACTATTTGATGTATCTATCAATACACTTTTAGGCTCTCCCTGTCAGTTGGTTTGTGGATGTTGTGGAATGCCCCTGAATGATGCTGACATCAGCAAAGAAATCAACGGTGCTTTTAACGAAGAATATTGTAAATGGTGTTATGCTGACGGTGATTTCACCCTTGATTACTGGAAACAGTATTCACACATTGGTGGCAAGGAAATGTTTGAAGAATTCAAAAATAAAATCATCGATGAAATCAACACACTTCTTAATATTGAAGGCTTACCAAAAGTGGAAAGTCTGAATGTTTTGTCAGGCAGTTTCGTAAATCTTGAATACCGACTCCCTAACGGACAGGTTGTGAAATTTCTTGACGACAAAGCAACCTATCTCGGCAGTCAGTTGGAATGCGAATTCGGTGGTGACAGATGCTTCGGCATCGTGGCAAATATGGAATTCATCCTTGTCTGCACCTATGAAGAAAATGGCGAAAACCCTGAATTGGTTATGTATAAAAAAAGATAACAAATGCACAAGCAACAGCCTGAAAATGAACTGTTGCTTTTTGTTTTGTATGAGTGATATAATCAACTCGACAAACTTAAATTTGACGAGGTAATATAAATGAATGAAGAATGCTTAATCTGTAAGGCAGCGTTAGAATATCTGGATACCGATGAAGTAATGGAGTGCGAACTTTGCCACAAAAAGCAAAACAGCAAAACAAGATGTGTAAAAGGTCATTTTGTTTGCGATGAGTGTCATACAAGCGGAATGGATGAAATCATTTCGATAAGCTTTAACAGTACATCTAAAAATCCTATTGAAATTTTGGAAGAAATGATGTCAATGCCATCTTGCCACATGCATGGTCCCGAACATCACATAATGGTTGGTTCGGCACTTTTAACTGCTTATAAAAATGCAGGCGGAAATATAGATTTGAAAACCGCACTGTATGAAATGCAAAAGAGAGGAAAGCAAGTTCCGGGTGGCGCTTGCGGATTTTGGGGTGCCTGCGGTGCAGGTATCAGTGCAGGAATGTATATTTCCATTGCATTAAAATCAACGCCTCTTGCAAAAGAAGCTTGGGGGCTTTCCAATCAAATGACAGCAAGAACCTTGAATGCCATTGGTAAAAACGGTGGTCCTCGTTGCTGTAAACGAGATTCATATCTTGCAATTATTGAAGCAGTTAAATTCACCGAAGACAGATTGAATGTAAAGATGGAAATACCCAA
>JAZONV010000132.1:0-5162 GCA_045654685.1 Clostridia bacterium
CGTTCATATCGCACCTGCATTCGGTGAAGATGACGCAAGTGTTGGAAGAAAATATGACCTTCCTTTTGTTCAGTTTGTAGACGCTGCAGGTAATCTCACAGAAGAAACTCCCTTTGCAGGACTTTTTGTAAAAGACGCAGATCCCAAGGTTTTGGTTGACCTTGATTCAAGAGGACTCCTCTTTGATGCTCCTAAATTTGAGCATGACTATCCTTTCTGCTGGAGATGTGACACTCCTCTCATCTACTATGCAAGAGAAAGTTGGTTCATAAAAATGACAGCGGTAAGAGACGACCTTATCCGCAACAACAACACAATCAACTGGATTCCCGAATCAATCGGTACAGGTCGTTTTGGCGACTGGCTGAAAAACGTTCAGGATTGGGGCGTAAGCCGTGACAGATACTGGGGAACTCCTCTTAACATCTGGGAATGTGAATGCGGTCACCGTCACTCCATCGGTTCAATTGAAGAACTCAAAAGTATGAGCGACAACTGCCCTGAAGAAATTGAACTTCACCGCCCATACATTGATGCAGTAACCATCAAGTGCCCCGAATGCGGAAAACAGATGACAAGAGTTAAGGAAGTTATTGACTGCTGGTTTGATTCAGGTGCAATGCCCTTTGCACAGTGGCACTATCCTTTTGAAAACAAAGAAATTTTCAACGACAACTTCCCTGCAGACTTCATTAGTGAAGCTGTTGACCAGACAAGAGGTTGGTTCTATTCACTTCTTGCAATTTCAACTCTCATCTTCAACAAAGCACCCTACAAAAACGTTATCGTTCTCGGTCACGTTCAGGATGAAAACGGTCAGAAGATGTCCAAATCAAAAGGAAATGCAGTTGATCCCTTTGATGCACTCAAAGAACATGGTGCAGATGCAATCAGATGGTATTTCTATTCAAACTCTGCCCCCTGGCTCCCCAACCGTTTCCACAAAGGAGCTGTAACAGAGGGACAGAGAAAGTTCATGGGAACTCTCTGGAACACATATGCATTCTTTGTGCTCTATGCAAATATTGATGAATTTGATGCAACAAAATATACTCTCGAAAAAGACAAACTCGGTGTTCTTGACAAATGGATGCTTTCCAAACTCAACACCTTGGTTAAAGAAGTTGATGAAAATCTTGCAAACTACAAAATCACCGAAACCGCAAGAATTCTCCAGAGCTTTGTTGATGAACTTTCAAACTGGTATGTAAGAAGAAGCCGTGAAAGATTCTGGGTAAAGGGTATGCCACAGGACAAGATCAATGCATACATGACACTCTATACAACACTTGTGACACTTGCAAAAGTGAGTGCTCCCATGATTCCTTTCATGACAGAAGACATCTATCGCAACCTTGTTTGTTCAATTGACAAAGATGCTCCCGAAAGTATTCACCTTTGTGATTTCCCCGAATGTGACGAATCTTTCATTGACAAAACATTGGAAGAAGACATGGAAAAAGTTCTTGATGTTGTTGTTCTTGCAAGAGCAGCAAGAAACGCTTCCGGAATCAAAAACCGTCAGCCTATCGGAAAAATGTTTGTTAAGGCAGACTTTGCTCTCAACGAATTCTTCACAGATATCATAAAAGAAGAAATCAATGTTAAAGAAGTTGAATATACAGACGACGTTAAAGAATGTACAACATATTCTTTCAAACCACAGCTCAAAACCGTTGGTCCCAAATACGGCAAATTCCTTGGCAAAATCCAATCTGCCCTTGCAGGACTTGACGGAAACAGCGCAATGGATGAACTTGAAGCAAACGGCGCTCTCAAATTTGACTTTGACGGCGATTTGGTTGAACTCACAAAAGAAGATCTTCTCATAAGTGCCGCTCAGGTTGAAGGCTTTGCATCTGAAACTGACAAGGGAATCACCGCTGTTTTAGATACACGTCTCACAGAGGAACTCATTGAAGAAGGATTTGTAAGAGAAATTATCAGCAAAATCCAGACAATGCGTAAGGATTCTCTCTTTGAAGTTATGGATCACATCAAGGTGTATACATCAGGAAATGAAAAGATTGATGCTATCATGACAAGAAATGCAGACTTCATAAAAGATGAAGTTCTGGCAGACGAAATTCTTGTAAACACAGATTCTGATGCAAGCAAAGAATGGAATATCAACGGCGAAAAAGTAAAAATCGGCGTAGAAAAACTTTAATATAATTTTTTAAGGGGACTGTAAATTAATTTTCCAAATTAATTTACAGTCCTTTTGCGAAGGGCGAAGCAGGCTGAGCCTGCACCCAAGTCGCGAGCGTAATTTGATATACATCTTATCTCGCGAACTAAATTATGCGTAGCCTGACAGGAGTTATCCGAACCTGCCCGAAAAACAGTATTTTCGGCATCTTTTGGATTGTCATCCTCGAAAGGCGACAGCCTTCCAGCGTCTTCCGCACCAAAATCTATCCAAAAATACTTATTTTTCAGGTCGTAGAATTTTTAGCGAGAAGATTTTTGATTGAACGAGGCAAAAACGCAATGAATCCTGACGGATTTATGAGTATTTTAACGAAGTTCAAGTGAAAATCCTCCGCTATAAAATCAGGTTCGGATGACTTCTGTCAGGCTAATTTCCTATACAGCAAAAAAGCAGACATCACACCGCATATACGGGAGATGTCTGCTATAATTTTTTCTATATGGAATTTGTACAAAGTTATGTCCGCAAGACAAGATGTATGTATAACTCATCTCGCGACGGAATGAAGACTCAAAGCATACCACAAAGACCTTATTCTCATTGCCGTTTTTTGATGAGTACGAATGTGTTTCATCCGGCGGAATAAGAAACATATCATTTTCACAAAGTCTTACTTTCTCTTTTCCGAGAACAAGTTCTGCTTCGCCCTTAACCACATAGCACAATTCCCAAAATGTGTGCTTTTCCTCGTAATTGCCATATTTTCCTTCAAAATCAAGATATTCCAGCGCAGCAAGTTCTTTGATGTCAATAACATTCATGCTTTTATGTCTCAGATAGGTTTTCATATCACTTAACCCCCTCGAAAAACATACTTTCATACAATTTTATTATATATATCTTAAATTCTTATGTAAACCTGAAATATTACCGCAAATATCCGAAATATTCCACAGTTTTAAATCCGTAAAATATTACAGACGATTTTTGCGCTTTGAAAAACAAAGGGAATGTAAATTAGTTCCTGCGAATTAATTTACATTCCCTTTAAACTTTTAATTCAAAACATATATTCCGAAATTCAGATATAGTGCAAACATACACCACAAAAGATATGGAATCTGAAGGTTTCCTGCCCAGGTGGATATCTTCCTGAATTCTAATATCATTTTTATGATTACACCAACCAGAAGAATCAACCAGACAAAGGCAAAAAGAAATGCACGGATATTGAAAAATATGATGCTCCACAAAAAATTCATAATAAGATTTATGCCATAAAATGTAAGCGCATTTGATTTTATTTTGTTTTTCGCAATCTCCACATATACCTTTGCGGAGCTTATTCCCATAAGGGTGAAAAGTATGGACCATACCACGGGAAATAACCAAGAGGGCGGAGAAAGAGGCGGCTGATTGATTGTTTCATAAAAGGATGATGAACCTTGGGTAAAAAGTGCAGAAAGTCCGCCAACTGCCAGAGCAATTAAAACAGAAATGATATATGGCTTATATTTTTTCATATTAATACCTCCATATTTATAATATGAAATATAATTGTTATTATGCATATATTGACTTTCCGCACAAAATAATGGTATAATATAGCAGAGCAAAACAGAAGTCGTCGTATATACCGAGTATGGGTTACACCGACTGTTAAGTGGTTATACTATTATAACCCCACATGTGCAGACATGAATAAGACCTTACCGGATTACGGTATCGTCTTTTTTACTGTGCGGAAAACTCATTTTCCCTACAGTAAATTTATATTTTCAAAAATTCGGTGCTACCGAAAATCCGGAGGTATTATTATGGAAATTGCTTTACAAATTTTAATCCTTATCATAGGATTCTGGATGCTTGTGAAAGGTGCAGACCTCTTTGTTGACGGAGCCGCATCAATTGCCGCAAAATTCAAGATTCCCCAGCTCATCATAGGTCTTACGGTTGTGGCAATGGGAACAAGTGCTCCGGAAGCGGCTGTCAGCATATCTGCCGCATTTAAGGGAAGCGCCGATATTACAATCGGAAACATTCTCGGGAGCAACATTTTAAATATTTTAATCATCCTTGGAGTTTCTGCTCTCATATGCACTCTCCCCGTTTCAAAATCTGTTGTGAATGTAAACCTCCCGATAGTTATTGTCTCTTCAATTCTTCTTTTGCTTCTCGGACTTGACGGAAAAATTTCCCATTTTGATGCCATGATTATTTTTGCTTGTTTCATCGGATTTTTAGCATATATGATCACAAGTGCAATCCGTTCGAATCAAGAAGGCGAAAACATAAAAGAAATGACCCTTGCAAGGTCTGTTATACTCACCATTATCGGTCTTGTGCTCATAATCTTGGGCAGTCGTCTCACAGTTGACAGCGCAAGTTTTATTGCAGGAAAACTGGGACTTTCCGAAAGATTTATAGGGCTTACGGTTGTGGCTCTCGGAACATCTCTTCCCGAACTTTTCACATCTGTCACAGCTGCCAAAAAAGGCAATGCCGACATAGCTATCGGAAATGTTGTCGGAAGCAACATTTTCAATATCCTCTTTATTGTAGGTCTTTCGGGATTAATTATCCCTGTGCCCTACGACAAAGCATTTATCTTTGATTCGCTTGTTGCCCTTGGCTCAGCCATGCTTCTTTTGATTCTCACCTTCAGAAAGGGCGAACTCAAAAGATGGGGCGGCATAGTTATGCTTTTATGCTATGCAGTATACTTTGCGGCAATTGTGTAATGTAGTTTTTTGAAAGTGTAATTTGAAAAATACCAAAAACAAGAAAAGCGGCTTCGTCGCACCGCCTGCGGCGGGAGTGCGGAGCATTATCGCTTTTCTTAAGCCATGTGCATTTTTGAAAAGCAAATTTGCTTTTCAAAAAAATTTGCACGGCAATATAATAAATTTTTTACTGTATAGGAACGAAGATTCCTATACAGTAAAAAAATGCGACCATATATTAAAACGTCCGCAATTTGTATTTGTGTCATATGAAGGCACAAATA
>JAZONV010000133.1:0-6303 GCA_045654685.1 Clostridia bacterium
TTTACAAACTACCTTCTTTCGAAGGTTTATTTGTCATGCCACAAAATCCACAAATATTTATATTTTCAATGTCCGTATCGGGCTAACTGTCTTTTTTAGAAATTTTTCTAAAAAGACTTGATTTTTATATAGTTAGCTCCAATATATTGCTTAGCAAGCGTACCGAATCATCTGCCGGAATATTAATTTCAAAATTAATTGGAAAAACCAGTTGATAATTATTTGTTTTTGTTGTATAATCAACTAGTATTTTTGTTTGTTTTAGCATACTTCAATTATACCACAAAAGCCGCAAAGTATCTACACTTTGGCGGCTTTTTGTGTGTAAAAATTTAGGACTGCCTCACTTTTTAGTGAGACAGCCTCAAATTTTTTTGCATATTTTGACACAAGTATTTCTCCGTTGATTTCGCAGGGGAAGATTATTGTTTAAACATCAATATAATATTCGCAAACCCGTCAGGTCAGGATTTTATATTGTTTCAACGATAATCATGTTTGTATTTCCGCTTCGTCCGTTTGTCAGACCGCCGGTCATAACAATTGTATCGCCTTGCTGCAGATTGAGAACATTTTTAGCTGTTTTACATGCGTGATAGAAAAGTACGTCTGTTGAGTTGAAAAAATCACTCAGCACGGGGATAACACCCCATGAAAGTGCGAGCTTGTACCACGCTTTTTTGTTTGTTGTCATTCCTATAATTTCCATGGGAGCTCTGAATCGCGAAACCATTCTTGCGGTCATACCCGACATTGAAGAAACGACAATCGCCTTGGCATTTATATCAATTGCCATTCCGCATGTGGAGTGGGAAACAGCGTCCACATTATTTCTGATTTTAAACTCTGTGTTTTTGAATCGTTTTGTATAATTAATATGACTTTCGGTTTCTTCAACAATCCCCGCCATGGTTCTTACTGTTTCAACGGGATATTTTCCTGCCGCCGATTCACCTGACAGCATAACAGCGCTTGTTCCGTCATACACGGCATTTGCAACATCGGAGATTTCTGCTCTTGTTGGTCTTGGATTATATATCATGGATTCAAGCATTTCTGTTGCAGTAATAACACGCTTACCCAACAGTCTGCATTTTTCTATAATATATTTTTGAACAGCCGGAAGTTCTGTAAAGGGAATTTCAACCCCAAGGTCTCCTCTGGCAATCATAATCCCGTCACATTCCGAACAAATTTCGTCAATGTTGTCAATACCTGTTCTGTTTTCTATTTTTGCAATGAGACCTATGTTTTCACCGCCGTTTTCTTTAAGGAAATTTTTGATATCAAGAATATCTTCTTTGGATGACACAAAGGAAGCTGCAACATAGTCAACATCGTTTTTGATTCCGAAAAGAAGGTCGTCTTTATCCTGCTCGCTGAGATATGTTTTGTTTAATACCTTTCCGGGGAAACTCATGCTTTTTCTGTCCGACAATGTTCCGCCGATTAACACGTCACATATAACATCGGTTCCCGTGATTTCTTTAACCTTGCATATAACAAGGCCATTGTTGACAAGTATTGTATCACCGATTTCCAGATCCTCGGTTAACTTTTCGTAATTGACGGAAACGCATTTTTCGTCACCGATAATATCCCTTACGGTAAAGATGAATTCATCGCCATCATTTAAAACAATACTTTTATTCTTAAAGGTTTTAATTCTGTATTCGGGTCCTTTTGTATCAAGCATAATTGCAACGGGAATTTCCATTTTTTCTCTGACGGATTTCACCATATCAATCTTTTTTTGATGATCGTCATATGTTCCGTGGGAAAAATTCAGTCTTGCAACATTGAGACCTGCCATACACATATCTTTGAACACTTGTTCATTGTCGCTTGATGGTCCAAGTGTACATATAATTTTGGTTTTTCTCATAAATGCACCTCCACTAAGTAAATATTATCATATTTTATGGCTTGATTCAAGTATGTTTAATGTAATAATATGTTTTCTATCCCATACCACACATCCTCGGTTTCAAAACCTCTTCTCCAGCTTGCAACTCCGGCAAGATTGTAATTTTTTGAGATAATGACCCTGCTTCTTATTGTATCAGCATTTTCTAACCACATCACATAGGTTTTTCCGCCGTCTGTCCATTGATACTTGTTAAGCTTAAATTTTTCGTCATACTGGGGTGCAATATTAAACTTTGTTATTTTATCATTCGCCGCTTTCATAGAAAATGTATATGATTTTACGGCTTTGGAATTTTTTATCTCCCAATATCTTATATAATACGGCATACCAAGCAGAAGTTTTTCGGCTTTAACTTCATTAAGAGTTTTTACCACACAATTCTCTGTCCATTGCATCCCTGCAACCGGACCCGGGGTTTTGCTTGCAGAGTAATACTGATCATACGCCATTAATGCAACATAGTCACACACTTTCCCAAGAGCATTTCGGTCATAGCACATAGACCAGGTGGAACTTGTGGGTTCGAAGATGTTAACGCATACAGAAACCGTTGCTCCGAGAGTATGTGCCATAAGTGCAATTTCTTTCACATGATTTGTATATGCACCGCGATCTTTTTCGTACATATTCTCAAAATCAAAATTTATGCCGTCAAGACCAAATGTGAGGATATATTCCAAAAGTTTGTCAGAGGCTTGTTTTCTCATTGTCTTGCTGTTTAAAAGCAGTGATGCTGTTGAAGTTTTAAAATCAGTTTTATACATTGCCCACACTTCATAGCCTCTTGATTTGGCATAGTCCACATATTCTTTTTTCAAGAATGAATTAAAGAATAACCCCTTTCCGTTTTCTGCATACAATTCATTAACGGTTTCACCGCTTCGCTTTTCGTCGGACACTCTGAAACATGTGGGGGATACAGTTGTTACGCCCGGAGTTTCATAGGATGGGGGAGATGCATAAACTTCCCAGGTTAAATTTATGGGATATTCTTTTTTGATGCCGCTTGTGTGAGAGTACACTTTTGTAACGTTTCTGATTGTTATTAGCTTGATTTCAGAATATCCCTTATATTTCTTTTGTATTCCGTTTATACTGCACCAAACATCGTAGTTTGCCTCCATAATGGTAAATGGTCCCGACTGTTCCATTTTGGGATATACAATATTTTCTGCCTGATTTGTAATTATGTATCCCAATTCCATGGCTTTTTTGTACGTTTCCTTAACATATTCAGCATCATCTTTTGCACTGCCGTGTAGGTTTTCATGAAGGTTTGAAAAATGATTATTTAAAAACTCATTTGCAGAATCTATGATTTGGATTTCATCTCCCTTTGGCATATATGCTCTCATTGCATTTAAAATAATTGTTGCACATTGCGCTCTTGTTGTATATCCGTAGGGCTTGAAACTACCGTCAGGGAATCCTGATATAATATTATCGCAGGTAACCTTTCCAAGTTCGTTTTTCCATATATAATCCTTTTTAATATCAGTAAATGCAGGCACAGAATAGGAAATATCGGTTTGCGTAATTCTTGAAATCATAATTGCAATTTCTTCCCTTGTGACGGGAGAGTCCGGACGAAATGTTCCATCGGTATATCCGGATATTATTTTTCTTTCCGTCAGAGCACAGATTTCATCATAGAAAACATTTTCTCTTTTCAGGTCAAAAAAACTGAAGTCCACATTTTTTTCAAACTGAAATGCTCTGGAGAGAACTGTGGCAAATTCACCTCGGGTAATATTTTTGTCGGGATTTATATTTCCCTGGTATCCTTTCATTACACCGAGTTCAAAAAGCTCATTCAAATCATTCTCTGCCCAATGCCTGTCAGTATCCCTGACCGTAAGATCGGAAAACTCAAAGGCGTGTGATACGAAAGATGAAAGTATAATCCCAAAAATAATTATTGTTGCTGTAAAAAATTTTCTCATATCATTAAAAAACCTTTCTTTTGTATATATTGATAGTAAAATTTTTCATATTTTGTGTAAAAATATGAGATATTGCTTTGACAAATGAATAATTGTTATGCTATAATAATATCATAAATGGTTATTTTTCGCAAGGAGCTAACTATATAAAAATCAAGTGGTTTTTGAAAAATTTTAAAAATTAGTTAGCAAAACACTGTACATTGAAAAGATATAAATAAAAGTGGATTTTGTGGCATGACAAATAAACCTTCAAAAGAAGGTGGTTTGTAAAAGGATAATTAGTTATTGCTTACACCAAAAGTTCAGGATTGAATTGTTGTCCTGTACTTAAAAGGTGATAGATGACTCGTAAGAGCTTCCTGATGCAATGACCTTGAGCACATCTGTGACCTTTACCTTCAGATAATTTCTTGTTGTAATAAGTACGAAAGACTTCGTTGTTGTTAATAACAGGTAAAATAATCTGATATAAGGTTTTCCTTAAATATTTGGAGCCTTTCTTAGTAATTGCAGTATGCTGTGCCATATATTGACTGGATTCGTAGTGGTAAGGAGCGACACCTGCAAATTTAATTATCTGAGAGGATTTTTGGTAGTTGCAAATGTCTCCCAATTCTGCTAATATAGAAGTACCGGAAAAATGTGATATGCCCGGTATCGAAAGGATAGCAGAGTTGCTTTTAGCGGAGAACTCTTCTATCCTTTTATCTATTTCAGAGAGTTGTTCTTCCAATAATTCAATTTGGTTAATCAAGTGCCTGATTTGAATTTCTTCGGCAGCAGAAGGTATGCCTATGGATAATTTTGCAACACTTTTAAGTTGCTCGGCAGAAAGAGAAATTCGTTTTCCTTGCCCCTTGAACTCAAAACATTTACGGATACTGCGAATATCAGCATTTGCAATGGCTTCGGCAGAAGAGAAAGTTTTCAAAATGTTCATGTAAACAACTCCGTATTTAGACCGAAACAATGAATTGAATTCGGGAAATACGATGTCAATACATTTTTGAAGACGGTTTTTGTAAATGTTTAGCTCTTCTTTAAGATTATGATGATGACGTGTTAACTGCTTCTGCTCGTAAAGCTCAAAGCGATTTACTTTTGTAACACGATATGGTTTTTTTTCGTTGATTAGAGCCAATTACATCACAGATGGTGAGAGCGTCAAGAGGGTCATTCTTAGTAATGCCGCCCTGAAGCTTTCTTGTAAGGTCAGTAGTTGTAGGATTGATTAAAGCGACTGTGTATCGGCTGTCAAGAAGATATTTAAGCAGAGCAAAATGATAATGTCCGGTATCTTCCATACCGATAAGAATGTCAGCTTTGTCATAAGCTTTTAGCTGCTTGGTGACTAACAGAAATCCATTCTGATTGTTATCAAAAACAGAAGGATTTAAAAGTATTTCTCCGGTTCCTCTATCAATTATGGAGAAAGTGTGTTTGGTTTTACCAATGTCAATTCCGACTAAAATCATGATAATGCATTCCTTTCGTAAAAATATGTAATGTGTTATCCACAGCACTTGCTCCATAAAACCTGGTTCGAGATACGAATTCAAAGACTCATCTAACTAATCATTAATTAGAAACAAGGTGTGGTGAGCACCTCCTTGAAGTAGTCAAAGCTACAGGCTTAATATACAAATCCACATCACTTATTTATATAATACCAATGTTTAAAACCGTAATCAACCACGGATTAAAAAGGTTGATAGAAAGGAGAAAGGTATAATGAAAATGACTGTTAGATGAGTCAATTACATTATACCAGGAATAAAAATGGCAGAAGTAGTACTTACTAAAGAAAATTTTGCATCTGAAGTTATAAATTCAGACATCCCCGTGATTGTTGATTTCTGGGCAACATGGTGCGGACCTTGCAAGATGATTGCACCCGTACTTGAAGAATTTGCCGAAGAATATGACGGCAAAGTTAAGGTTGGAAAAGTTAATGTTGATGAGCAGGGAGAACTTGCCATGAACTTTAAAATCGAAGTTATTCCCACCCTTATTCTTTTTAAAAATGGTGAACCTGTTGATATGATGTCGGGATATTGCCAGATGGATGCTCTTGAAAGATTTGCAGGAGTGTAATCATAAAAAAATTCACATGATTTAAACAAAAAAGGGAATGCAAAAAAGCCCAGACTGCAAAAAGGCAATAATAACATTGAACTAAATTTATAAAATTGCTTATAAATCATCAAATCATGTCACAAATGTTGGGGCTGTTTCTTTAATCGTATAATGTGCATAATTATGCAAAAATTGGAGTTTATCTCACTAATGAAGAAGGAATACCGCTAATGCGAAAGCCCTCCTTGCCTAAAGGAGGGTGGCACGCGTCAGCGTGACGGGAGGATTCATTATTCATAGAAACATGCACAAATGCTGTGTTTTCTAATGATTGTGTAAAGAGAATCCCCC